>NZ_JCAPET010000018.1:0-97073 GCF_059735245.1 Gorillibacterium sp. sgz306347 | reverse complement strand
CCGGGAACTCGTCGGGTTTGTCTGGGCCGTCGCCCGGACCGTCGCGTAACCCCCTTCCGTCCCCCAAAGGGGGACACGCAGGAGGCGCTGCCCCCTGCACCCCCACACTCGCCGTGTGGCATCTCCCTCATCTCCGATGAGGGATGAATCACAGTGTCCGTCCATGCAGTCGCTTGTCAAGAACCTCGCTTGACAAGCTTAGGCCCGAGCGCGTGGCCCGGGAGCAAACGAAGGTTCAGGAGAGAATGGGCGTCAACTGTTTGCACATGGTGTTTTTACCAGACGTGCGTTTCTAGCTGGCCCCCGCTCTCCTTGACGTAGGCATACCATGTGGTACCCAACCCACGGATAGCAGCGTGCCGACCGTCGCTCGCTTATTTGCTCCCGCGCCATGCGTTCGGGCCCCCGATTATGGAGCGCTTGACAAAAACGTTCATAGCAATCATTGAGCTTATTGGATGATTTGAGGGGGCTTTTCCGTTCATTTCAGCAAATAAGGCCTCTCGCAACCGTTAGCCACCCATGCACTGGCGGGCACCACAGAAAATGAAAATAAAGTTGCGTTATTTCAAGGTGGATTTTTTGGCTATGCCGTGGTCCAATGTCCATCACGCGCCGGGAGCTTTGGTCATGGGGGCGCCGGAAGCCGGACAAATTCTAACGGTTGCCAGCGAGCTTATTTGGCTTAAAACGAGACGTTTCAAAATCTAACGGTTGCCACGGAGCTTATTTGGCTCGGAGAAGGGGAGTTTTGGTCTTTTGAGGGCAAATAAGCTCTCCCACAACCGTTAGAAATGGAAACAGGGGTTTTTTGGGCGAATAAGCGCTGTGGCAACCGTTAGCCACCCATGCCCTGGCGGGCACCACAGACGATGACGTTGCGTTATTTTCAGGTAGAAGGGTACGTGAGGAAATGCTGGTCTGTTGGCGGAACCGGCGGCTGGAGTTTCGGGCGGCAGGGCTGTACTTAGGTCATATGAGAGACCGATTGCTTGCAATTTTTACGGACGGAGGGTAAAATTTATTCAAGCGTTACAAGACGTTCCTTCGGGGCAGGGCGAAATTCCCTACCGGCGGTGAACCGCGCGCGAAGCTTTGGCTTTTGGCGCGTGCCAGTCCGTGACCCGTTTTTCGCTGGCGATGGTTGTTGACCAAGGCGGCGATCAACGGTGGATCCGGTGCAACTCCGGAACCGACAGTTAAAGTCTGGATGAGAGAAGGAATACGGAGCAAACAGAAGCAGGCGCCGGAATGTACTCTTTTTCACATGGCGCGTTTGCTTTCAGGCCGGGTTTTAACGGCCCTATCTCTGTATGATCATGCCCCCGAACGAAGACGGGGGCTTTTTTGCGTCCCCTGTGCGGAAGCCCCTAATCCAATCAAGCGGAGATGAGAACGGATGAATGCCCTTACCCACGAAGCATACATGGAGCTCGCCCTTCAGCTGGCGGCCGCGGCCTCCGGTCAAACGGAGATTAATCCGGCGGTCGGCTGCGTCGTTGTGAATAACGGCCGTATCGTCGGCATGGGCGCGCACCTGAAGCGGGGCACGGCGCATGCGGAAGTGCACGCGCTCAACATGGCGGGGCCGGAAGCGGAGGGCGCCACCGTGTACGTCACACTGGAGCCGTGCAGCCATTACGGCAAAACGCCGCCCTGCGCGGAACGGCTCATAGCCGAGAAGGTGGCCCGGGTTGTCGTCGCCGCGAGCGACCCCAATCCCTTGGTCGCAGGAAAGGGGCTTGCGCGGTTGGCGGACGCCGGGATCGAAGTGATCCGCGGCGTCCGCGCGCAGGAGGCCGAGCGGCTGAACGAAGCGTTCAACAAGTACATTCGAACACGCCGTCCGTTCGTCACGCTCAAGTCGGCCTCGACGCTGGACGGGCGGATCGCGACCGAAAGCGGGGACAGCAAGTGGATCTCGGGCGATGCGTCCCGCTCTTTTGTCCATTTGCTGCGGCACCGCAACCAGGCGATCCTGGTCGGCGTCGGAACGGTGCTCGCCGATGATCCGCTGCTGACCACCCGCCTGCCCGTGCCGGCGCTGTCTCCAATCCGCGTGGTTGCGGATTCGCGGCTTCGCATGCCGCCGGAAGCCCGCATGCTTGCGGATGGCGGGCCTCCCGTTCTTGTGCTGGCCGCAGACGGCGCGGACCCGGCCCGGCGGCGGGCGCTCGAAGCCCGCGGAGCGGAGGTGCTGCTATGCGGCCGCGGAGAACGGGTCGACCTTGCGGCCGCCATGGACCAGCTGGGGGCCAGGGAGATCGGCTCGGTGCTGCTTGAGGGAGGCGGCCGGCTGAACGGTGCGATGCTGGCGGCCGGGCTGGTAGACAAGGCGGTGCTGTTTTACGCTCCGAAAATTGTCGGCGGCGAACGGGCGCCCGGCTTGTTCGATTTTGCCGGCGTCGACCGGATGAGCGATGCGATTCGACTTGAGCGGACGGAGGTGTCCGCCTATGGAGAGGACATTTGCGTTACCGGTTACCCGTCCAACGCATGGAAGGCTCCGGCAGCCGTGACAGCCGGGAATGAAGGCGAAGCAAAGGAGGAAGGCTGATGTTTACCGGTATAATTGAAGAAATCGGCTTTCTCCAGAAGGTCAGCCGGCAGGGGCAGGCAATGGTGCTGACCATCGCGGCCTCCCGGATTCTGGAGGATGTACGCCTCGGCGACAGCATTGCGGTCAACGGCGTCTGCTTGACGGTGATCCGGTTTGACAGCCAAACCGTCTCCATGGACGTCATGCCGAATACCTACCGCCGCTCCAACCTGCGGACGCTTCTTCCCGGGTCCCGCGTGAACCTGGAACGGGCGATGGCGGCGGGCGGCCGTTACGGCGGCCACATCGTGCAGGGCCATGTCGACGCCCCCGGCGTCATTAAGGGGCGAACGCCCGAAGAAAACGCCGTTGTGTTCCGTATCGAGCCGGAGGACAAAGCGATCCTCCGCTACGTTGTCTCGCAGGGCTCAGTCGCCATAGACGGCATCAGCTTGACCGTGGTGGAGGCGGGGCTTACGGATTTTACTGTCTCCATTATTCCGCATACGCTTGGAGAGACCATCTTGGACGACAAGCATCCGGGCGATGCGGTCAATGTGGAATGCGACATTCTCGGCAAATACATCGACCGGCTGCTTCGCTTCCCGGCCGACGCTCCCGAGGGCGCCCGGAAAACCGGCGGCGTAACGGCGGGCTTTCTCGCCGAGCACGGATTCATGTAAGCTTCATGATTTATCCGAAGAAAACCGTTATTTTGGTTGAACAAAGGAGTGTAGGGAATGGAAGATCAAACCAAGCAAGCCGAGATCCGCTTCGATCCGATTGAGGAAGCCATTTACGAGCTGATGCAAGGCAAGGTCATCATCGTGGTGGACGACGAAGACCGGGAAAACGAAGGCGATTTGATTGCGCTGGCCGACCGGGCGACGCCCGAAGTTATCAACTTCATGATCCGGGAAGCGCGCGGGCTCGTCTGTGTTCCGGTAACGGAGGAGCGGGCGCAGGAGCTGGAGCTGAAGCCGATGGTCGAGCGCAACACGGATTTTCACGGCACCGCCTTTACCGTTTCCGTCGATCACAGCGAGACGACGACGGGGATTTCCGCCTATGAACGGTCCCGCACCATTCAAGGCTTGATCGACCCGAAAGCGAAGCCCGGCGACTTCCGCCGCCCCGGCCATATCTTTCCGCTGATCGCGCGCAAGGGCGGCGTGCTTCGCCGCGCCGGCCATACGGAAGCGGCGGTCGATCTGGCGCGCATGAGCGGAGCTTACCCGGCCGCCGTCATCTGCGAAGTCATCAAAGAAGACGGCACGATGGCGCGTGTGCCGGATCTGATGGGTTTTGCCAAGAAGCACGGACTCAAAATCATCACGATCCGCGATCTGATCCGGTACCGGAACGAAAAGGAAAACCTGATTCACCGCGAAGTCGAAATCAAGCTGCCGACCGACGCGGGACAATTCCGCGCCGTCGCCTATACCAACGAAGTCGACGGAAAAGAGCACGTGGCTTTGGTCAAAGGAACGATTGACGGCTCCGTGCCGGTGCTGGTCCGCGTGCATTCGGAATGCCTGACCGGCGACGTGTTCCACTCCCACCGGTGCGACTGCGGGCCGCAGCTGGATGCGGCGCTGCGCCGGATCGAGCAGGAAGGCACCGGAGTGCTGCTTTACATGCGGCAGGAAGGCCGCGGAATTGGCTTGATCAATAAGCTGAAGGCGTATAAACTTCAGGAAGAGGGGTTGGACACGGTAGACGCCAACCTGAAGCTGGGGTTTGCCCCCGATCTGCGGGATTACGGCATCGGCGCGCAAATTTTGAAAGACCTGGGCGTGCGCAAGATCCGCCTGCTGACTAACAATCCGCGCAAGATCAAAGGCCTGGAGGGCTACGGCCTGGAGGTGACGGAACGGGTGCCTCTTCAAATGGAGGAAAACGAGGACAACACCCGCTACCTGCACACCAAACAGGAGAAGCTCGGCCACCTGCTGACGTTTGTGGAACAAAACGAACCCCAACTCCCGAAAGGATGATCGTCCCATGGTGAAAGTGTACGAAGGCAATCTGATTTCCGAGAATCTGAAATATGGCATCGTTGTCGGCCGGTTTAACGAATTCATCGTCAGCAAGCTGCTGTCCGGTGCTTTGGACGGCTTGAAGCGGCACGGCGCAGGCGAAGAGGATGTCGAGGTCGCCTGGGTTCCGGGGGCATTTGAAATTCCGCTCGTCGCGCAAAAAATGGCCGAAAGCGGCAAATACGACGCAGTGATCGCACTTGGCGCCGTAATCCGCGGATCGACGCCGCATTTTGAATATGTTTCGAGCGAGGTCTCCAAAGGCGTCGCCGCCGTCGGCCTGAAAACCGGCGTTCCGACGATCTTCGGCGTGCTGACCACAGACTCCATCGAGCAAGCCATCGAGCGCGCCGGCACAAAGGCCGGCAACAAAGGCTACGAAGCGGCCGTGACGGCTATCGAAACGGCGAACGTTATCAATCGGCTGAAGGCCTGACGCGAAAGGACCGCCGGAACAGGGGAACCGCGCATGAACGAACAAACGGAAGAAACCGTCGGCCATCCGAAAGTCACCTTCCGGCTGGAAACCTTTGAAGGACCGCTGGATTTGCTGCTTCATCTGGTCGATAAAAACGAAGTGGACATTTACGACATTCCGATCCGGATGATTACGGATCAGTATATGGAGTATCTGGCGATGATGCAGGAGCTGGAGCTCGACGTGACCAGCGAGTTTCTGGTTATGGCCGCCACGCTGTTGTCCATCAAAAGCAAAATGCTTCTGCCAAAGCCTCCGGTCATCGAGATGGAGTGGGAGGATTTCCCGGATGACGGGGATTTCGACCCGCGCGCCGATCTCGTCCGGCAGCTTATCGAGTACAAGAAATACAAAGAGATTGCCGAGCATCTTCGGGAAAAGGAGGTCGAGCGGAGCCTGATTTACACGCGGGAACCGGTCGATCTGGCCCCCTACGCGCCCGTCGTGCAGGAAAACCCCGTAGAAGGCCTGGCGCCCGCCGATCTGATGTGGGCGTTTCAAAAGGCGCTCAAAAAGATGACGGTCCGGCAGTCCGTCGCCCGGATCCGGCGGGATGAAATATCGGTCAAGGACCGTATCCGCCAGGTAATCCGGCAGCTGGAGCTTGAAGGCGGGAAAGCGCTGTTTACCCGTCTGCTGGAAGACAACTACTCCCGCGAGGAAGTGGTGGTTACGTTTCTGGCGCTGCTCGAGTTGATGAAAATGAAGCGAATCGTCTGTTACCAGCACGGCTTGTTTGACGATATCGTAATCCAGGCAAGAGAGGATGGAGCGTCGGTTGCACCCGAACCCGATGATACCGATTATTGAAGGCCTGCTGTTTGCGGCAGGCGATGAAGGACTGGACGCGCGTCAGCTGGCGGACGTACTGGAGCTGGACACCCGCTCGGTCCGCGAGCTGGTGGAGCTGCTCCGGCGGGAGCTGAAGGATGCCGGCCGGGGCGTGCAGATTGTCGAATGGGCGGGCAATTACCAGATGACCACCATTCCGGCGCACGCTCCTTATTTCGAAAAGCTGGCCGAAGCCCCCAACCGGTCGTCGCTGTCCCAGGCGGCGCTGGAGACGCTGTCCATCATCGCTTACCGCCAGCCGATCACGCGCGTGGAAATCGAAGAAATCCGCGGAGTCAAATGCGAACGCGCCCTTCATACCCTTGTCGCCAAGGAGCTGGTGGAGGAAACGGGCCGCGCCGAAGCGGTCGGCCGGCCGATCTTGTACGGCACAACCAAGGCGTTTCTGGATTACTTCGGGTTGGCCAGTCTGCGGGAGCTTCCCGATACCTCGCTCTTTGAGCATTCGGACAACATGGAAGAAGAAGCGAGGATGCTGTTCGACCGCCTGGATAATGAACAGGAACAGCTGACGTTTGAGGATATGATTCGTCCCGTTGACGGGCCTTCCGTTCCGGAGGAACCCGACTTGTTTGCGGAGCCCGGCCTTTTGGCGGCACCGGAGGAAGAGGACCGGTCTGCCCGGACAGGGGAGCCCGGCGGCGGAGCGCCGGAAGAAGGCAGAGAAGAACCGGATGAAGCGATTGGCGTTTCGGAAAATGACAAACCGGTTTGACGGACTTTTCCTTTCCTGCATGGCATTCCCCGATCGGAGCATACTAATCCGTGTGTCTGGACGCTGTTTCGGCAGCTGAGGACCACGGGTTTTTTCTTGCTCGGGCTGCCGCGGTGAATGCCATTTCCGGTTAAAAATCCATACCGTGAAAATGTGCGAAGCGGGCGCCTTTTCTTGATAGAACGCCGGATGGAGGGGTTGCGATGGGTTGGGCGGGTTGGACAGTGGCGGGTCTTTTGCTGATTCTTCTGATCGTGGCGGTCCTTCTGTGGATCAGCCGGATCCGCATTACCGTGGAATATGTCCGGGTTGAGAAGAACGACCGTTTTCGGATGCAAGTGACGGCGTTTTTCGGCTTGTTCCGGTTCAATTACGAGATACCGGTCATCGATTTTGAAGGGCTGCTGAAAGGGGTCCGGTTAAGCACCGCCCGAAAAAGTCAGCTTGGACCCGGGCAGTTGCAGGAAACGGAAGGAAAGGAAGAGGTGAACCGGGGATTTTGGCAAAAGGGGCAAAAAATAAAGCAGCTGGTCGAAACGAACTTTTTCCACTACGGTGCGTGGCTGAAAAGAACACTGGGACATGTCCGCTGCACCGACTTTACCTGGTTTTCGGCTGTCGGCAGCGGCAATCCGGCATACACCGCCATTTTGTCGGGGTCTGCGGCTGGCATGAAAAATGTGCTGGTCGGGCAGGCATCCCGCTTCGTCCATTTTGATGCGGAGCCCCGCATGAATGTGCATCCCAATTTTGCCGGGGTTCAATTCGATACGCGGCTTCATGCCGATCTCTCCATCCGTGCCTCGTCGGCCTTGGCGTCCGGGTTTGGACTGCTGCTTCGCGCTCGAAGCATTGGGGATTTGAAGAAGCTCCGAAACGCCATCAAGCGGATCCGGCAATAACCGGAATCCGCTTGATGGTTTTTTGGCTATGCGGTTGGAGGGGAGGGGCGTTTACCAGCCCGCAGCCGGTTCCGTCTCCGCGTTGTAGTCCACGCCGGCAAGACCGAAGCCGAACAGCTTGAGGAAATCCTCCCGGTACCCGTCCATGTCGGCCAGTTCGTTCAGGTTTTCCGCGTTTACCTTCGTCCAAAGAGCGGCAACCTCTTCCTGGACGTCGTCTCTCATTTCCCAGTCGTCAATCCGAATCCGTCCCTGTGCATCCAGCTCCGGACCGGCTCCCGCGTAAAGGCGCTCCGCCAGAAGACGGTGCATCTGCTCGATGGTCCCTTCATGAATCCCTTTTTGCTTCATGACTTTGAAGAGCAGCGAGATGTACAGCGGAACGACCGGTATGGCGGAGCTGGCCTGCGTAACAAGCGCCTTGTTGACGGAAACGTAGGCATGTCCGCCGATTTTTTCGGCCAGCAAGCCGTCGAGACGCCGTCCGGTTGCTTCCAGATGATCCTTTGACCGTCCAATGGTTCCTTCCCGGTAAATGGCATGCGTAATCGCCGGACCGATATAAGAGTAAGCGATTGAAACGGCGCCCGGCGCCAGTGCGTCCGCTTCCAGAAGCGCATCGATCCAGAGGCTCCAGTCGTCACCGCCCATGACAGCGACGGTTTGGCGGATTTCCTCTTCAGTGGCGGGGGCCACCGTGATCGGGTTGACGGCCCCGGTCATGAAATTGACCGTTTTGTCCTCAAACGGCTTGCCGATCGGTTTGATAACCGATTGGTACGTTTCCCCCGTTTGCGGATCGGTCCGCCGGGGAGAGGCCAGGCTGTAAACGATCAGGTCGACCTGTCCGAGATTTTCCTTGATGGTGCGAATGGTCTCCTGCTTGATTTCGTTTGAAAACGCGTCTCCATTGATGCTGAAGGAGGCCAGCCCTTCCGCACGGGCCGCTTTCTCGAACGCCGCGGTGTTATACCAGCCGGCGGAGGCGGTGCGGTCCTTCTCGGCCGGACGTTCAAAGAAGACGCCGACGGTGGCTGCGTCCGAGCCGAAGGCCGCGGCAATGCGCGTGGCGAGGCCGAAGCCGGTGGACGCGCCAAGCACCAGCACGCGCTTCGGGCCGTCTACGGACGGTTTGCTTTTTATGTAGTCAATTTGTTCCTGAACATGGGCGGCGCAGCCCTCTGGGTGGGCATTCGTGCAGATAAAGCCGCGGATTTTCGGTTGAATAATCATTGGCAACGCTCCTTTATGCTCCGTGATGCGAGAAGCAAATTCGATTTATTATAGCATGGATCGCCTTCGGGCAATAGCCGAATGCCGTCTTTCGGCCAGTGAAGGAATAAAGGACGCTTACATACTTTTGTCCGTTTGCGGAGAAATTAAGCGGGATACCGGCACCACAGCATGAACCAAACAGGAGGGAGATCCAGTGACAGAACATCCGATTCAAGGCCTCATGAAAACGGCCATGGAGCAAATTACGGAAATGGTTAACGTCAACACGATTGTCGGCGATCCGATCGAAACCGGGGAAGGCGACGTCATCATGCCCATTTCCCGCGTCAATTTCGGCTTTGCCGCAGGCGGCAGCGACTTCACCACTGAAAACGGCGAGGAAGGCGAAGACGCCAAAAACGCGCAGATCCAATTGCCTTTTGGCGGCGGCAGCGGCGGTGGGGTATCGATTAACCCCATTGCATTCCTGGTGGTCGGAAAAACCGGCGTCAAGGTCGTTCCGCTAGACAACCAAACGCATATTCTGGAGCGCCTGATCGATTCGGCGCCTCAGGTGGTGGACCGGATTCAAAGCATGTTCCAGGGAGGCGCCGCAGGCGCAAAAATGGGACAGCCCATGGGCGGCATGATGGGCGGCGCCGGAATGTCCGGAGGAACGGGCATGACCGGCGGTGCAACTGCGGGCATGATGGGCAGCGGTGCGGGACAGCAAACCGGCGCGGGCCTGACGAGCGGCGGAACGGGAACCCAAAGCGGCAACAGCTTCGGCGGATTTTCCGGATCGAATCCCAATTCCGGCAACAACGGCCGTTATTCCTGAGCAGTGCGAAGCGCACCCTCCAAAAATTAACGCAAGATCCAAGACCGTATGGCCATCCGGCCATCCGGTCTTTTTTTTGCGGACATGTTCCCGCATGGACGGGCATATCTTTTACCAAAACGCGGAGGAGTGGAGGCAGTGCGGCGAACCGTCTCGATTGTGTGCGCATTGGGAATGGCGGCGGGACTTCTTGTCCCGGCCGGTTCATCGGAGGAGGGAGTGAAAGCGGAAGGAGCGGCTTATGCTTCCGCACCGGCGACGATGGATGTTTTTGCCCAAACGGACAGCCCGTCCGCCGGAATCGCCGGGGATTCGGCCGTCCCTTCACAAGCAGCGGTTTCGTCCGGCTTACCGGCCGCCAAGGGAGTGGACATCAGCGCCGAAGGGGCTTCGCTAATCGATGTAAGCTCCGGACGCATAGTCTACAGCCGGAATGGCGACAAACGGCTACCGATTGCAAGCTTGACGAAAATCATGACCGCCATCGTGGCGATCGAGGAGGGTGACTTGTCATCCAATGTAAAAGTCGGCCGGAACGCTTACGGCGTCGAAGGGTCCTCCATATACTTGAAGCTCGGGGAAGAGATCGGACTCGGCGACCTGCTTTACGGGCTGATGCTCCGCTCCGGCAACGATGCGGCTTCCGCTATCGCCGAACATGTGGGCGGCTCGCTGGACGGCTTTGTCCTTCTAATGAACCGGAAAGCGGGTGAAATCGGACTCGCCAACACTCATTTTGCCAATCCGAGCGGTCTTGACGCCCCTGAGCATTACTCGACCGCCAACGACCTGGCGCGCCTGACGGCTTATGCGCTGCGCAATCCGACCTTCCGCGAAATTGTCAAAACAAAGACCAAGCGTGTCTCCCGCGAGGATGAACCCTGGGATACCGTATGGAAAAATAAAAACAAAATGCTGCTGCAATACCCCGGCTCGGATGGGGTAAAGACAGGCTTTACCAAAATCGCCCGGCGCTGTCTGGTCTCTTCGGCTACGCGCGGCGGCCAGCAATTGGCCGCGGTTACTCTGAATGACGGCAACGATTGGGCGGATCATGCGCGGATGCTGGATTACGGCTTTGCCGAATACCCCCTTCGCACAATCGTCGAGCAAGGGGAGAAGGCGGGAGACGGGTTCGCGGCGGCGCAGCCGATCCGCTACCCCGCGTCGGACAGCGAGCTCTCCCTGTTCCGCCGGGAAGTGAAGCGGATAGCGGAGGATACGCTCGATTACCGGCTCGGCGAGCGGGCTCGTCTGGAGGTTTGGTTTGGGGAGACCCGGGTGGGCAGTGTTCCCCTCAAACCGGAAGAGCCCCAGCCAGGAAACCCGGGGAATTCCGCAGCGCTCGGCTCGGCGGACGGCGCCTTTATGGAGCAGACGGGATTTGTGCGCCGGTTTTGGGCAAACCTGTCCGGGCTGTTTCGGGCACTGGCAGGCGGAAACGAAAATTAAAGCTGATAACGGCAAGGTTCTCGCAAAGGGGCGGAGAAACGCATGGTGAATTTGATCTGGTTGTTTTTTATCGTCACCGGCTTTGGAGTAGCGGCTGCAAACGGCAACATTGAAGCCGTCACCAAAGCCGTGTTCGAAGGCGCGGAAACGGGCGTGACCGTTTCTCTCGGCCTGGTCAGCATCCTTACCTTCTGGCTCGGCATCATGCGGATCGCCGAAGAGGGGGGGCTTTTGCGCATTATCGCCAAAGGGCTTCGCCCGGTGGTCCGTTTTCTGTTTCCGGGCGTACCGGCGAATCACCCGGCTGTCGGCTACATCATGTCAAACATGAGCGCCAACCTCCTTGGCCTGGGGAATGCCGCCACTCCGATGGGCATCAAGGCGATGCAGGAGCTGCAAACGTTAAATCCCGACAAGGAAAAAGCAAGCCCGGCCATGTGCACGCTGCTGGCGCTCAACACTTCCAGCATCACGCTCATTCCCACTACACTGATCGCCATCCGCATGAATTTCCACTCCATCAGCCCTGCGGACATCATCGGCACAACTCTTTTGGCTACCGCGGTTTCGACGCTTGCGGCCATCGCGGTCGACCGGTATTACCGGGCGCGCGAGCTGCGCCGAAAAACTTGACATCGCCTGCCGAACGCCTGGCAGAAATTTCGCATAGGGAGGAGCTGAGCCGTTGTACCCGATCATTACCGCTCTGTCGGCCTGGGCAATCCCGGCGATTATTGTGTTTATTCCGCTTTATGCCGCCTTCCGGAAAGTGCCTGTTTACGAATCTTTTGTTGAGGGAGCCAAGGATGGGTTTCAAACCGCCGTTTCCATTATCCCCTCCCTGGTCGGCATGATGGTGGCGATCAGCGTGTTCCGCTCATCCGGAGCGATGGATTTGCTGGTCGGTCTGGCGAGGCCTCTGCTGGATCGCCTCGGCATTCCCGGAGAAGTGCTTCCGCTGGCGATTTTGCGGCCGATCACCGGTGCGGGCTCGCTCGCGTTTACGACCGATTTGATCCGTCAGTTCGGCCCCGATTCCCTTATTGGCCGGATCGCTTCCACCATTCAAGGAAGCACCGACACGACCCTTTATGTGCTGACCGTCTATTTCGGAGCGGTGGGTATCCGCAAGGCGGGCTATGCGCTGAAGGTTGGGCTGATCAGCGACGCCGTCGGCTTTATCGCTTCCGTGATCGTTTGCTCCATTGTTTTTGCTTGATCGGTTCGCCCGGCCTTCTCCCGCTTCAAGCCCGGCTTTCTTTGCGTTGGCAAAGAAGGCCGGGCTTGTGGTTTCGACCGCGTATGGGTATGATTACAAATGAGGTGAACCGACAAAATGGAACGTTTGCAAAAAGTGCTGGCCCAAGCCGGCATCGCGTCGCGGCGGAAATGCGAGGAATACATTACGGCCGGGCGGGTGGAGGTTAACGGGGAAGTTGTGTCCGAGCTCGGAGCCAAGGTGGACCCGAAGAACGATGTGATCAAGGTGGACGGCCGTCCGATCCAAAGCGAAGGAAAGACCTATCTGCTTTTACATAAACCGAAAGGCGTGATTACCAGCGCCAAAGATCCGAAGGGCCGGAAGGTGGTGTCGGATTATTTGCCTGGCGTCAAAGAGCGGGTATACCCGGTCGGGCGGCTGGATTACGATACGGAAGGCCTTCTGATTCTCACCAATGACGGCGAGTTTGCGAATTTGCTGACGCATCCCCGGCATCACGTGCCCCGGACCTACCTGGCGACGGTAAAAGGGGTGCCGCACGGCAGCGTGCTGGAACAGCTGGCATCCGGTGTCAAGCTGGAGGACGGGATGACGGCGCCCGCCATTGTGGACTACCATGACGTGAACCCGGAGAAGAACGAATCCGTGATTTCCATTACGATTTACGAAGGACGCAACCGGCAGGTGCGCCGGATGTTTGATAGTGTCCGGTTCCCTGTCATCCGCCTGCGCCGCATCCAGTTTGGACCGCTGCAGCTCGGCGGGCTGCCGCGCGGCAAATTCCGGCCGCTGAGCAAGGATGAAGTGGAGCTGCTGACCCAATCGGCGTTGGAGGCGGGGAAAAACGCCGACAGCCGTCCGAAGGCTCCGCCGGTTCAAAAAAAGAATTAACGAATTCGCCAATATTCGCTATAATAAGGGGAGGTTTTGTTACAATCCGACAGCGGATAGCCCACCGAACCGGATGTCCGGTAGCCGCTTAACGGCTTTTCCGCTTTTTTTATACACCGGAGTTTAACCGGAAAGCGCTGGGAGGATCTATAATGGCAGAGAACAAGGAAAGCATTTTAGTCGTGGACGACGAAGAGCGGATTCGCCGCCTGCTTCGCATGTACCTGGAGAAAGAAGGGTATGCCATCGACGAAGCGGAAGACGGGGAAACCGCGCTGCAAAAAGCCGTTGATCACGACTACGATCTGATCCTGCTGGATTTGATGCTCCCCGGAATCGACGGCCTGGAAGTGTGCGCAAGGCTGCGGCAGTACAAGGCGACCCCGGTCATTATGCTGACGGCAAAAGGAGAAGAATCCAACCGCGTGCAGGGCTTTGAGGCGGGAACCGACGACTATGTGGTCAAGCCTTTCAGCCCGCGCGAGGTGATTTACCGGGTCAAGGCGATTTTGCGCCGCTCTTCGGCCACCGCTTACCTCTCGAAGGGAGCCAACTCCAGCAACAATATTGTTTTCCCCCATCTGCTGATCGAGCACGACGCCCACCGCGTGATGGCGGGCGGCCAGGAAATCGCCCTCACTCCTAAGGAGTACGAGCTGCTGCATTACCTCGCCGTTTCTCCGGACAAGGTCTTTTCCCGCGAGGAGCTGCTCAAGGATGTCTGGAATTATGAGTTTTTCGGCGACCTGCGGACCGTGGATACGCATGTAAAGCGGCTTCGCGAAAAGCTGAACAAGGTATCCCCGGACGCGGCGGCGATGATTACCACGGTCTGGGGCGTCGGCTATAAACTCGAGGTGCCCAAATAATGTTCCTGTTTCGCAGTATTGTCGGCAAGCTTTGGATGACGATTATCGCACTGGTGGCAGTTGTGCTGATCATCCTGGGCTTGTTTCTTTTTCGCTACATTGACACCAGTTTTCCGGACCAGGCCGGCAGCCTGGAGAATACGGCGGGACAGCTGGCCGGAAAAATCGCCGGTCGCACGGACGACTCGGTCTATCTGACTGCGGTCCGCGATATGCTGGCCCTGGAGGACTCCGGGATGGCTTTATTGGATCTCGGCCAGGCTCCGCAGGCCGCTCCTCCGATTTTGCTGAACGGAGAACTGTTCTCTGCGGCCGAGCTATTTACCGACGAGCAGCTGAATGCCGTATACAGCGGTCGGCAGGTCGACGCCCGTTATTCAGCCGCGGATGGCACGGAAGGGGACTATATCCTGATCGCCAAGCCGCTGCAAGGCGAGGGCGGGACGGTCCGCTACAGCCTGCTTCTGTACCAGTCCGAGCAGCGGACCGAAACCACCCAGTTCTATGTGAAGCGGGTGTTTGTTTATGTCTGCATTATGGGCTTCACCATGACGACGGTGTTTGCCTTTTTCCTGATCAGCCGGTTGAACCGCCCGCTCATTCTCCTGCAAAAAGCGGCCGAAAATATCCGCTCGGGCGATTTGAAGCAGCGCGTCAAATTTGATTATTCCGATGAGATCGGCCAGCTGGGACACACCTTTAACCAGATGGCGGACAAACTGGAGCGGACCATTGACGAGCTGCACCGGGAACGGGACAACCTGGACAGCGTTTTGCGCAGCATGGGGGACGCCGTTATTTCGTACCGCGTGGACGGGACCATCATTTTTCTTAATCCCGAAGGCGACAAGCTGCTCCAGGAATGGTCGCGGGTGGATTGGCACGGCTATGGGGAGCGGGAGGACGACGGAAGCTCGAACGAACCGGTGCGGCTAGAAAATGCAGCAGAGCCCTGGCAGCTTGTCCCGGGCCCGCTGCGGCATCTGCTGGAGCTTGTAATCAAGGAGAAACGGGAGGCGGCCGACAAGCTGCACGTGGAGGGCCGTGTCTGGTCGGTTGTTATGGCTCCGCTGTACACCGGCGGAACGGTCCGCGGCGCCGTCGTGGTGCTGCGGGATCAGACCGAGGAGTATAGGGCGGACAAATTCCGCAAGGACTTCGTAGCGAATGTCTCGCATGAGCTGCGAACGCCTCTTTCCATGCTGCAGGGATACAGCGAAGCGCTTATTGACGACATCGCGGGAACGCCGGAGGAGCGCAAGGAGCTCGCCCAGATCATTTACGACGAGTCGCTGCGCATGGGCCGGCTTGTGCGCGACCTGCTTGACCTGGCACAGCTGGATACCGGCAAAATGCAGTTTCACTTTGTGGAAACGGACCTGGACGTGCTGGTCTCGCGGGTCCACCGGAAGTTTGCGGCTTTGGCCAAAGACCAGGCCCTGCATCTTCTGATCGACCTTTGTCCCAGCCAAAACCAGCGGATTTTGGCCGACGAGGACCGGCTGGAGCAGGTGCTGACCAATCTGCTGGACAACGCGATCCGTCACACGCCGCCCGGCGCCTCCATCGCGCTGCGCACCTATCCTTCCGTGTACAAAGGCGAGCCGGCCTTTTGCGTCGACATTCAGGACGAAGGAGAAGGAATCCCGGCGGATGACCTGCCTTTTGTCTTCGAACGGTTCTACAAGGCGGACAAAGCCAGGAAACGCGGCAGCAGCGGGGGGACGGGGTTGGGCCTGGCCATCGCCCGCACGATCGTCGAAACGCATCGGGGCGCGATCCAGGTCAAAAGCAAGGTGGGGCATGGCACGACATTTACCGTTATCCTGCCCGTTGCCCGATCGCAAGGTTGAGGGTAAGCCGGCAACACCCGATAAGCCTGGCCGGCATGAAAAAGAGGCTCCCGGACGGAACGTTCCGTCACGGGAGCCTGTTCATTTATAGGCGAGCTTGAGGGCGAAACCCAGATACGCGCAAGCTTACAGCGTCAATTCCTTGACGCTCTGAATTTCATCGAGCTGCACAAGCTGGTCCAGCACGTCCTTCGAAGGCTGCTTGTCGATGGTGAGCACCATGATGGCCGCGCCTCCGATGTCTTTCCGTCCGACCTGCATGGAAGCGATGTTGACTTCATTTATGCCGAGCAGCGTGCCGACCTTGCCGATGATGCCGGGTTTGTCAAAGTGGGAGACGAGAAGCAGCGTGCCTTCCGGCGAGATGTCGACCGGGAATTCGCCGATTTTGACAATCCGTTCGCCGAAGCCGGCAAGAAGAGTTCCGGCCAGCGTGTGCTCGCCCTGTTTGGTTTTGAGCGAGACGGTCACCAGGTTGCGGTAGTTGGCGGCGTCGGCCGATTTTTGCACCTGCACGTTGATGCCGTGCGTTTTCGCAAGATGCATCGAGTTGACCAGGTTGACCTCGCTTCCGAGGTGGGCCGACATCAGCCCTTTGACCACGTAGCGGGTAAGCGGATTGGTGTCCAGGTCCATCAGCTCGCCGGCATAGCTGATCTTCAGCTCGGACACCGCTTCTTTGGCCATGCGGGCCGCGAACAGGCCGAGCTTCTCGCCGAGGGTGAAGTAAGGCTGCAGCTTGTTGAGCACAATGGCCGGAACCGGCGGCATGTTGACCGCGTTTTTGTAAGGCTCGTCGCGCAGGATATGCAGCACTTCCTCCGAAACGTCGATGGCTACATTCTCCTGAGCTTCCACGGTGGAAGCGCCGAGGTGAGGCGTAACGATGATTTTCGGATGCCCGACAAAGGGATGATCCGCCGGCAGCGGTTCTTTGGTAAAGACGTCGAAGGCGGCGCCGGCAACGATTCCGGCATCGATGGCCTCCACGAGGGCCTGCTCGTTAATGATGCCGCCGCGGGCACAGTTGACGATCCGCACGTTTTTCTTCATTTTGGCGAACTGGTCCTTGTCGAGCAAGTTGCGGGTGTCATTGGTGAGCGGCGTATGCACGGTGATAAAATCGGCATTTTCGACGATTTCATCGACGGTGGCGGCTTTTACGCCCAATTCCTTTGCCCGCTCTTCGGTGAGGAAGGGGTCAAAGCCGAGCACGTTCATGCCGAACACCTTCGCCCGTTTCGCCACCTCGCTGCCGATCCGGCCCATGCCGATGACGCCCAGCGTCTTGTTGCGGAGTTCAACGCCCACGAACGTTTTGCGGTCCCATTCGCCGCTGACGGTTTTCTTGTACGCCTGCGGAATCATCCGGGCGGCCGCCATCATCATGGCGAAGGAAAGCTCGGCGGTCGCAATCGTATTGCCGTCGGGCGCATTCACGACAACGATCCCTTTTTGCGTGGCGGTTTCGAGGTGAATGTTGTCCACGCCGACGCCGGCGCGTCCGATCACTTTCAGACGATGGGCGGCTTCCATGATTTTGGGGGTTACCGTTGTCTGGCTGCGCACCAAAAGGGCGTCGTATTCGCCGATGATGGCGACAAGCTCGTCTTCGCTGAGGCCCGGTTTTTTGTCCACCTGGACGTCCGGCGCATCGTAAAGCTGCTGAATTCCCAAATCGCTGATCGGATCCGATACCAAAACCTTAAACATTCGTAAACCCTCCCTAAAAATGAATGAAGTTCCGCATGACTGACCCGGCTGCAACAAAAAAAGCTCCCGTTCCTCCACACGGATATCCGTGTGAAGGGACGAAAGCTTTCGTTTCGCGGTGCCACCCTTGTTCGCCGTTCCGCTCGCGCGGAAGGCCTCGTGATCTGTCGAACAGACCGGGAAAAGTAACGGTTTCCCACCGGCATGCGTCCACCGTCCAAAGGACTTCGACGCCGCAACTCCGGAGTGCTCCGCATTCCTCGCTTCACCGATTCGCACCGTTCATCGGCTCTCTGCAAGAAGGTCCGAATGCTTCTTTCCATCATCGTTTCGTATGCGCTTTGATTTTTTCATACTGTAACACGGTGACGCAGCCGTGTCAATATGCAAATACGCAAATTCACAAGGGTTTGGGCATCCAGCGTTCGGCTTTTCTTTTGGCGGGGCATTTGTTATTCTTCTAGTAACCTGTCTTCTACTTCGAGAAGAAGGGGATGAGAGGAAGCGTTTCTTCGCCGTAAAGGCGGGATTTGTTTTTCAGAAAATCCTTGGGACGAACAGCGTCGGTAGAGGTCAGCACATCGACCAGCTCCTCCGCTTTCTTGAGCTTCAGCTTCTCGGCTTGTCCGGATTCAATCATGCCGTCAATTTGCGCCGCCAAATCCTGTGGCGTGTAGTTCCCGAACAAAGGCGTGGACAGCAGGTGCCCGGAAAGAAACACATTTTTCTGGGTAAGGGTCAGCTTCTCCCAATCGGCCAGGCTAAGAGAGTCTTTCGCCGCCAGTTCGGTGTTGGAGAGCTTGGCGTTGGCGGTATGCCATTTCAGAATGGCTTGATAAAATTCGCTTTGAGCCTGAAGCGAAAACCGCTCGGCTTCGAGCAGACCGCCGTCCCGTTCCAGAACGGACAGGAACGAGTGGCCCGCGGGCACGGTGCTGCCGATGTATTTTTTGGTCTCCTGCGCAAACAGCTTCAGGCTTTTGAGGTAATGCGTCTGGGCATCGACCAGCAGGGGAGAGCTTTCGGGTATGGAGCTGGTTTTGGCGCTCTCGTAGGCTTTGCCGGCCTGCTCGGACAGCTGCTTCAGCACCTGCTGCGCGTCTTCTTCGCCGGAGGTTTCCAGCTGCTCAACAGCCGCAAACCAATCGGAGCGGAAGTCGTCAAAGGGGCTGTAAACCTGGTGATAAAATGAGACGAGATGCGATTGATCGTAAGCGCCCGGCTTCAGGGCCGCGTCGGATTTTTCCGCAAGGATCGTTTCATACTTGGCCTCCACCCGGTCCGTACCCGTCAAAAATCCGTAAAAAAAGGCGACGGCGATGCAGGCGAGCAGAAAAATAAAGGACAGCGCAAAAACGTATTCGGTCCGAGACCATTGCTTGTTCAAATCCAACACCTACTGTACTGTTTTTTGTTTTCAGTATAGGGGATGCCGTGAAAAATTGGAATCCACCTTTCGACATATATAGAGGGATAATGATGAAAAAATGGAAGATTCGCAAATTGAAACTCAGGAGCGTAACCGCCGGAGAATTAACCGAGCGCATGCTCCTGCTGAATCTTTATTTAACCCAACTGCTGACGCTGATTCTCGGCCTGGTTCTGACAACGCTGCAGAAGAATTACGCATGGACGCTCTTTCCGGTAAAGCTGCCGGATATGATCTATTGGGGGGTCGGAATCGCGGCTGCGGTACTGCTCGCGGATATGCTGATTGCGCGCTATGTTCCGGAAGACATATCCGACGACGGAGGCATCAATGAAATGATGTTCGCCGGCCGTCCGGTGTGGCACATTGCGCTGATTTGTCTGATGGTGGCGTTTTGCGAGGAAATTCTGTTTCGCGGCGCGGTCCAGCACTGGCTTGGCCCTTATTGGACCAGCATCCTGTTCGCTGCGATCCACGTCCGTTATTTGCAAAGCTGGCTGATGACCGGGCTGGTTTTTCTGATCAGCTACGGACTCGGCTGGGCATACGTAAAAACGGGAACCCTGTGGGCTCCCGTTATCGCGCATTTTCTGGTCGATTTTGTGATGGGGTGTCTGATCCGCTTTCAAACCAAACAGAGAGACCGGGAGGACTGATTCCGGCCTTTAAGGGTGCTGCGTCGTGTCGATGGCGTTCGGGTCGACGAACGAATAGCCCTGTCCTTCCAGATTGGTCAGCAGGTCGTCAAGCGCTTCGGCGGTCCATTCCAGTTCATGCATCAGGATGTTGGAGCCGGAGTGGAGCATGGCGTTCACGTTGTCGATGATGAGCTGAGGTTTATTGGTCGCGTTCTTGGGCAGGTCCCAATCCAGCGAGCCGTTCGACCAGTTCATCCGGAACAACCCGTCCTTCTTCAGCTTGGCGCGCAAATACTCGTTGCTGAGGCCGTGCGGGGGGCGGAAAAACACCGGCGCTTCGCCCGTCAGCTCCTTCACCTGCTGCTGCACGGTGTCCACCTGATCATCGATGGAAGCGTTCGTTTCCTCCGACAAGTCGATATGATCGTACGAATGATTGCCGATAACCTGGCCGCGGTCGTGAATGAGCTTCAATAGATCGGGGTTTTCCTTTACCCGGTAACCATTGACGAAGAAAATCGCTTTGGCGTTATGTTTGTCGAGCGTATCGAGCAGCGGTAGCAGCGTTTCCTCGGCTTTCGGACCATCGTCAAAGGTCAGCAGGACGACCTTTTTGTTGCCATCCTCTTTTATCGGAACGATGTCGTAGTTGGCGTTCATCCGGTAGGCGATCTCCGCTTGCGGCGGCGGGGTTTCGCTCGGCGAAGCGCTGGGCGTTGCCGTCGGAGCGACGCTCGGAGACGCAGAGGGCGACGCCGGGACGGTAGGCGAAGGCGATGCGGTAACAGCTGCGGAAGGCGAGCCGGCAGGCGGTGCCGCCTTTTCACCGCCGCAGGCGGACAGGATCAGCGTGAGTGCTGCCGCGGAGCTGAGAACGGCCCATGCTTTTTTCATAGAATCACCTTTTCTCTCTGTAGTTGACCTGCTTCTGCAAGTTTCAAGTATACCATACCCTCATAGCGGTATGGACGTCTTCCTCCTTTTCCTGAATTTTTCGCGTATAGGGGCTGTTTCCCGGTAAATGCTAGGGAGGCAACAATTTCACGAAAGCAGGGAGGCATAACCTATGCGCGTCAGCGGATTTCTGTTCGGAAGCCTGGTTGGTGCAGCTGCCGCCGCCTATTTCATCCGGGGCGGCAAAATGTCCTTCATGTCCGCATCGAACCTGGGGAACACGGTTGGCAAAACGATGGACCTGATGATGGGCGCAAAAAATGCCAACAGCAATCAGGCGAACCAGCAGCAAGCTTCCACCGGTTATTCGGCCGGCGGCAACACCGTCGGCCGGTATGCCAACGGCGGCGGGGCGAGCCTGGGCCAGGTCGGCGACCTGATCCGGAAAGACCCGGCCGTCAAACAGCAGGTGAAAGAGATCCTGCAGGAAAACCATCAGTCGGAGCAGGCCTTTAGCTAATCCGGCAAGCGGCACCAAGCCGGCGTTTCATCCGCCCCGCGGTCAACCGGCGGAACGGTCTGTTAAGGATCGTCCGCTGCCCCCCGTCTGGCCGGGTGAAACGCCGATAACACAATTCCGGCAGGGATTGTGTTATTTTTCCTATAAGGGGTTAATATCATAGCATAAATAAGACGATGGAGCCCCCCGTTTGGTTTTCCAAAAGAATCCCTCCCATGATATAATAGAATCAGCCCGCACCCCTGTGCGGCTGCTGTTCACCAAACCCGTCGGCATTCATAATCTGTATAGAAGGTTTCGCCGTGCGGGATGCCCGTAAGTGACAGGCAAAGGAGGATCCTGTATGAAGATTGAACGACTCGGTGCCGATAAGATAAGGATTTTCCTTACTTTTGACGACCTGACGGAGCGAGGCATCCAGAAGGAAGACATGTGGCGGGAAATTCCGAAGGTTCACGAACTCTTCAGCGAGATGATGGAGCAGGCTTACTCCGAGCTTGGCTTCGACGCGAGCGGTCCTCTGGCCGTTGAAGTGTTTGCGCTGCCCGCCCAGGGAATGGTCGTGATCGTTACCCGCGGCAAGATGAACGCCGAGCGGGAAGACGACCGGTACGAAGAAGAGGAAGATGTTTTCGAAATGGAAGTAACGCTGGAGCACAGCGACTTGATTTCATATGCATTCCGCGATTTTGAGGATCTTGTGGCCATGGTGAAGGTGATCCGGTCCCAGATGGAAAACGGAGGAACGCTCTTCTCCTACAAAGACAAATGGGTGCTGCAGATCGACACGCCGGATATGGACGAGAACGATTCCAAGTACCAGGCACTTATCGCGATTCTTTCCGAATTCGGAGAAGCAACCTCCGTTACCTCCGCGGTGCTGGAGGAGTACGGAAACAAGGTGATCGCCGAGAACGCCATCGGTGTTCTTTCCGAGCATTTCCATTAATCCGGCATACAGCCGGAAAAACGGTCCGGGCAGGAAATTCTGCCGGGCCTTTTTTTGTTGTCAGCGGAGCGGGAATGGGTAAGAAAATGAAAAACGCGGAACGACGCCTGGGAGGAGATCTTATGCCAAAAGCGGAGCCGATCCGAGAAATTGCCGAAGAAAAACATTACGATCTGCAGGAGCTTGCCGACTATTATCATAAAAACCTGGACAAGGCCGCCTACCGGTTTCTGGAGGAAAAGGGAATCCGCGAAGAAACCGTCGACGCCTGCCGAATCGGCTTCGAATCGGGACGTTTCGGCTTTTATGTCCGGGAGAACAGCCTGGCGGAATATTTCGAGGAGCGGATCATCGTGCCGCTGACCTCGCCCGACGGCCAAATCGTCGATCTGGTCGGACGGTCGTATAACGACCGCGAGCCTCTGTATAAATCGCTTTACGGTGTGGAAGAGCATCTGTTCAACGAAAAAGCGATGATGGAATCGGACGAAGTCATTCTTTGCTCGGATATTCTGGATGTGCTGTCTCTGATCCAGGTCGATTTGCCCGCCGTCTGCATGCCGAACAAGCTGATGTTTAAAGAAGCCTTTGCCGAACGTTTCGCCGGAAAGCGTGTTTTTGTTTGCCTCAGCAATGACGAAGCGGGCCGGCGGGAAGGGGTCCGGATTGAGACGCTGCTGAAGGACAAGGCCAAAGAAACGGTCATTGTCCGGCTGCCCGAGAAGATCCGTTCGGTCAACGACCTCTTCGTCAAACGCGACCAGCCGCTGGAGGTGTTCCGGCGGATATTGAAGGACGCCGTGGAAGGGTCGCTGCAGGCTCCTTTGTCTCCCGACTCCAAGAATCTGCAGGTGTTTAAAGAGGAGTATCTCAAGCGGCATCAATTGCCCCCGGCGAAGGCGCCGTGCGGCATCGGGGGAATCGACCGGCTGCTGGGCGGCGGCTTCTCGACGGGGCTGTACATGCTGACGGGTTCGCTGAACATCGGCAAAAGCACCCTGATGAAGCAGATCGCCGATTCAGTTGCGGCTGCGGGCCATCCCGTCGCCTTCATTACATGGGAAATGTCTTCTTTCGAGCTTTGGGCGAAAAGCGTTGCCCGCCACCTGGGCCTGTCCTCGCGCCAGGTGCTGGACGCGAAGGTCGAGCCGGAGCAAATCGACGAAGCGAACGCGCGAATCGCCGAAGCAAGCAGGAACCAGTGGACGCTGGAAGCGGGCCTTGGAACCGGAATCGAAGAGGTTTGCGGGTTTGTGGATCAAATTTCCGTTCAGGCGGGCCGCCCGCCCGTCGTGTTCGTAGATCCGGTTCAGCGGCTGGTGTTCGCTGCGGAGAAGCTGTCGGGCATGACTGATACCGAGCATGAGGAGTACGCCGTATACCAGCTAAAGCAGTGGTCCAAGGATTGGGACACGACCATCGTGGGCGCCGTGTCCACCGAGGAGGCCGGCCAGCGGCTGATGAACTGCATCCGACAGACGGCGGACGGTCTCCTTTCGATCGAGCCCGATGAAACAAACCGGGGAGGCGACTCGCGGATCCGGCTGCTGAAGAACCGGCACGGGCGGCTAGGCGAAGTAAAGGTGAGGTATTTCCGGGAGAAAGCCGTTTTTTCCGAAAATACGGACGTCTAGGCTCCGGAATAGAGGGAGGCGGGATAGCGGGCGCCGGGCCGGTAAGGTATAATGGAAGTATTCTTCCTGCGCGAGGTACCCGGATATGATCTTTTCGCTTATCGCTGCCTCGGCGGCACCCGGCTTGGCGCTGCTCGCTTACCTGTACCTGAAGGACCGGTACGACAGCGAGCCGGTCAACATCGTGCTGCGCATGTTTTTGTGCGGAGCGATTTCCGTTTTTCCCCTTATGGTCCTGCAGCGTGCGCTTGTACTCGGCTTTGGCGAGAATGTCTTCGTGTTTTCGTTTGTCTACTCGGCGGGAATGGAAGAGCTCGTAAAATGGACGATCCTCTACCTTCTGATTTACAAGCATGTCGCGTTTGACGAACCCTATGACGGCATTCTGTATTCGGGAGCGGTCGCTCTCGGATTTGCCACGGTGGAAAACATCATTTATTCGCTGGTGAACTATTCGACCTTTTCGCAAATTCTGCTCCGCGCCCTGCTCCCGGTATCGGGGCATGCGCTGTTCGGCATTATTATGGGATATCACATGGGCAGGGCCAAGTTTTTCCCGGCCCGCCGGATTTCCCCGCTTTTCCTTTCGCTGGCGCTGCCGATTTTCTATCACGGCGTTTTCGATTACATTTTGACCGATTCGCATTACCGTAATTACTGGGCCTGGCTGATCTCGCCTCTGATGATTTTTCTGTGGGGCCGCTCGCTTTGGAAAATCAGCCACGCCAATTCGAAATCGCCGAACCGGCCGCTGATGGAGGACGAGGTTAAACTCCCGGTCTGACGGGCATACTGCTGAGGAAAAAGCCAAGGCGGAGGTATGCAATGAATCCACGGATCAAAGTCCGCATTCACTGCCGCAGGTGCGGAGAGAACTACGTGTTGAAGGGCGTCCGGTCCAAGGGACGGATCGATACCGGCTTCAAGCGGTGCCTGTGCAACAACGAGCGGGACATCGACATTGAAGAAATGGAATAAGGCTTGCCTTGCGCAAGTCTTATTTTTTTGTGCATAAACGGGGAAAGGAAGACGAACCCTATAGCCAATTGCAAAGAGAACCAGGAAAGGGGCCCATGCACATGTACAAGCGACTCAGCGCTGTCATCATGCCCATTGCCGTACTCGCCGCCGTCGGGCTCGGCGTATGGGGGTATCAGGTCAACTCCGAAAAGAACGCCATTCTGATCAAAGCCGAGAACCAGTACCAGCGGGCGTTTCACGACCTCACGTTTCATATGGACCAGCTTCAGACCGAGCTGGGCGGGATTGCGGCCGTGAATCCCTCCTCGCAGAATTTCATCCGCCGCCAAATGGTCAACGTCTGGCGGATTACCAGCCAGGCCAAAAATGATGTGACCCAGCTTCCCCTGACCCTGCTCCCCTTCGACAAAACGCAGGAGCTGCTTCACAAAATTTCGTCCTTCTCGTATCAGACCTCGGTACGCGACCTTTCGAGCAAGCCGCTTACGGCACAGGAGAAGAAGTCGCTGGCCTCGCTGTACGAGCGAACGAAGGAAATGGACCGGGAGCTTCTCAAGGTTCAGGAAGCCGTGCTGAATAAAAACCTGCGCTGGATGGATGTCGAGACGGCGCTTGCGTCGCAGCGGGAAAATACCGACAACGTCATTATCGACGGCTTTCGGACACTGAATAAAAAGGTCGAGGGCTACCGCGAAATCGACTTCGGGCCTTCGGTGGTTTCGTCCAAAGAGCGCCGGGACCTGCGCAAGCTTCCGGGAAAAGGCGCTTCCTCCCAGGAGGTCCGTTCCAAAGCGGCCCGGTTTCTGGGCGTTCCCGAATCGCAGCTTCACGTGACGGAGAACGGAACCGGTACTGAGCTCAACACCTACACGGTCGCCATGAGCGGCGGCGATTCGGAAGCGTTGACGCTGGAATATTCCAGGAAGGGCGGACATCTGCTGCACTTTATCAAATCCCGCGACGTGAAGGGACGGGTGCTGGATCTGGAGGGCGCCCGGGAGGCGGCGGAGGATTTCCTCAACGAGCAGGGGTTCCCTCAAATGGACGCTGTGAACTTTGACGAGTATTCGAACCGGGCTTCCATTACATTTGCGGAACGGAGAAACGGCGTCCTGCTTTACCCGCGCAAGGTGATTCTGAATGTCGCGCTGGACGACGGCGAAATTCTTGACTTGCGCGCGTCCGACTACCATCTGGAGCAAGCCTCTTCCGCACAGCTGCCCAAAGCGAAGCTGACGGAAGCAGAAGCCCGCAAGGAGCTGAGCGGCCGGTTCCGGGTAACGAAAACCGATCAGGCGCTGATCGAGAACGAATTAGGAGAAAAGGTACGCTGCTACCAGTTCCTCGGAAGCGTGGACGGCCGGGGGTACAAAATCTTCATCAACGCCGAAAACGGCTACCAGGAAATGATCGAAGAGCTCCAGAAGGCTTGAAAAACGGATATCCAGCGGAGCAGACCCGTGATATACTCTCCCTATATGACCTTCGGAGGGAGGGGCACGGGTTGCTCCCTGCAATTAACCAGCTGCTTTACGTACAAATCAACTCCATTGATGAAGAAGAAGCACGGCGGGAATACAAATCGCGCATTGCGGACGTCGAACAGACGGAGCTGCTGATCGAAATCCCCATCGACACGGCGACCGGCCGCTTAAAACGGCTTCATCAGGGCGACCAAATGTCCGCGTATTATGTCACGGGCGAAGGGTACAAGCATTATTTCAACACCGCCGTGACCGGCTTCCGGGAGGATGTCATCCGGCTCGTTTCGATCCGCAAGCCGGAGCAAGCAGAGATCACGAAGGTGCAGCGGCGCAATTTTGTGCGGGTCGCCGCCGATCTCGAGCTTTCGGTAGAGCTTGGCGACGGGCGTTACCTGCTGACGCGCACGGAGGATGTGGGCGGCGGGGGGATTTCCTTTCTGCGGGGCGAGCATGATACGCTCCCCAAGGAGAAGGAAATTGCCTGCTGGCTGCTGCTCCCGTCGCGGGGAGCCAAGGTCGAGCATATCAAATTCACGGGAGAGCTCATTCGGGAAAACCCGAACGGCCCCAAAACGACCTGCATGATGAAGTTCACCGGAATCTCGGACAAGGATCGGCAAAAGGTCATCCGCTTCTGCTTTGAGCGGCAAATCGAATCGCGAAAAAATTAGGCCGGAGCGCCGGGTTACGTTTTGCATTTCCGTACCGGTTTTGGTATAATATTTTTCGTTCGCAGGCACGCGCCTGCTTTTTTCTTCGATTGGACGGCATAAAAAGCGGACCGTGAGGACATGCTTCTTGAGCCCGATCGTTATGACTTGACGGGAGGCACTTCCTTGAACCGAATCAATATTGCTCTCGACGGACCGGCCGGAGCCGGCAAAAGCACGGTTGCCCGACTTGTTGCAGGTGCCCTGGGGTATATTTATGTGGACACCGGCGCGATGTACCGGGCGGTGACGTGGCACATCCTCCGCGAAGGAATCGATCCTCAGGATTCCGGCGCCGTGACGGAAGCGTGCCGGCGGATCCGGATCGGTCTGAAGGCCAGCGACAACGGACAGCTCGTTTTTGTGGACGGGGAAGATGTAACGGATTACATAAGATCGGCAGACATAAACCGCAACGTCTCTTATATCGCCCGTATCCCCGAAGTCCGGGAGCTGCTCGTCGCCCAGCAGAAAGAGCTGGCGGCCGAGGGTGGCGTTGTCATGGACGGCCGGGATATCGGAACCAAGGTGCTGCCCGACGCAGAGGTGAAGGTCTTTCTGACGGCCGACGCCAGACGCAGGGCGGAGCGGCGGTTCCTGGAGCGAAGCGATTCGGGATTGACGATTGATCAGCTGGAGGCGGATATCCGCCGCCGGGACGAACTGGACTCCCAGCGGGAGGCTTCGCCGCTTACCCGCGCCGAGGACGCCGTTCTGCTGGACACGACGCTGATGTCGCTTGAGGAAGTCGTCGAGGCGGTCCTGGATATGTGCCGGTCTTACCAGTAGCGGGAGGGAGAATGCCGATGTTTTACCGTTTTGCCCGTACCGTGCTGCGCGTTATCTTCTTCATCCTGTTCCGGTTGGAGGCGAGCGGGACTTCAAATGTTCCTGCCACGGGGCCCGTCGTTTTGTGCGCCAATCACAAAAGCTATTTCGACCCGCCGATCGTCGGGGTTCCGCTAAAGCGGAAGGTGCAGTTCATGGCCAAGGAGGAATTGTTCCGTTTTCCGGTCCTCGGCTGGCTGTTCCGGACGCTGGGCGCGTTTCCCGTCAAGAGAGGCGGCGTCAGCAAGGAATCGATCCGGCATTCCATCGAGCTGCTGCGCAGCGGCGGCATGATGGGGATTTTTCCGGAGGGGACGACCAAAGGCGACGGAGGCATGGGGAAGAAGGGCGCCGCCATGCTGGCCCTGAAATCCGACGCCGTCGTAATTCCCGTCGCGCTCGTCGGTTCCTACAAATTGTTCCGCAAGATGCGCATTTATTACGGGGAACCTGTGGATTTATCGGAGTTCGCCGAAGGCGGATCGGAGCAATTGGAGCGGGCCACGGAAAAAATTATGTCTGTAATCCGAAATATGGTTACATCCCACGAGAACGTGGGTAAAAAAGGATTGAATTGAAAAATTGCTTGCAGTGAATGGAAATGGTATCTTGGAACTATACTACTTATAAATTATGTTTATTTTCCCATCATGAGCAAGTGTGTCAGTTGGGTTGTTAAACGTTAGGAGGTTATCGCGATGGCGGAAGAAGACAAAGTACAAGGAAACTCGACACCCGAAACGGGAGTAAATCCGGATAACGCCCCTGAAGTAACCGGGGAAGAAACCGTGGCAAACGTGGAGCCCGAAGCGGTAGAGGAGGCCAATGTAACGGCTGAGCAAACCGCGCCGGCTGCGGAAGCGGAAGAAGAAGCGCCCGCAGAAGACGCCTACGGCGTTGCTGTATTGAAGAAAGGGACCGTAGTCCGCGGCAAAATCGTAAAAGTGGACGACGACCAAGCGTTTGTCGATATCGGGTACAAATACGACGGTGTCATTCCGATCCGGGAATTGTCTTCCGTTCAATTGTCCAGCGCCCAAGACGTCGTGCAAGTCGGACAGGAGGTCGAGCTGAAGGTCGTTTCGCTGAACGACGAGAAAGAAAAGCTCGTGCTGTCCAAACGCGCCGTTGACAGCGAGAACGCATGGGAAGAGCTTCAAGCGAAGCTGGACGCGGGCGAAACCTTCGAAGCGGCCGTTGTCGACGTAGTCAAAGGCGGGCTTGTGGTGGATGTCGGCCTGCGCGGCTTTATCCCCGCTTCCATGGTGGAAAGACATTTCGTGGAAGATTTCAGCGACTACAAAGGCCGCACCCTGCGCCTGAAAGTCAAAGAACTGGACCGCGAGAAAAATAAAGTGATTCTGTCCCAGAAGGATGTTCTGGACGAAGAATACGAAGCAAACAAGCAGCAAATTATGGCCAACCTTTCGGCCGGACAGGAAATCGACGGTACGGTGCAGCGCCTGACCCCGTTCGGCGTCTTCGTGGACGTAGGCGGAGTCGACGGGCTGGTGCACATCTCCGAAATGGCCTGGAGCCATGTCGAGCATCCGTCCGAAGTCGTGAAGGAAGGCGATCAAATCCGCGTGAAGGTGCTGAAGGTCGATCCGGCCAACGAACGGATCAGCCTGAGCATCAAAGCGGCCCAGCCGGGACCGTGGCAGCGCGTGAAGGAAGAGCTGGAAATCGGCTCGATCGTCACCGGCAAGGTGAAGCGTCTTGCCAGCTTCGGCGCCTTTGTCGAAGTTCTGCCGGGCGTTGAAGGCCTTGTCCACATCTCGCAAATCGCTCACCGCCACATCGGCACGCCGCATGAAGTGCTGAAGGAAGGCGAAGAAGTGAACGTGAAGATTCTGGACATCAATCCGGAAGAAAAGCGCGTCAGCCTTTCCATCAAGGAGACCGAAGAAGCGCCGGAGCAAGCGCCCCGCCAAGAGCGCGGCGAACGCCGCCAGCAAAAAGAAACGATCTCCGAGGAGTACAACCAAAGCCTGAACCTTACCCTGGGTGAACGGTTTGGAGACAAGCTGAGCAAATTCAAATGATTTTGTCCGATGGAACGAGCGTGCCCGAATTGCGGCCGCTCTCCGTCGCCTGCGCAATCGGCGGACTCGCTTGAGTTCGCCGATTGTTTTTTTGCGCGAAATGCGCCCTTTTTCGGGTTCGGCGGCAATCGGTAGCCTTTTGATCGCATTTTTGCTATGATGAAAGCTGTGAAATTTAACTGACAGGAGTGAAGAACCCCATGGCAAAACCCGTAATCGCCATCGTCGGCAGGCCCAATGTGGGCAAATCGACCATCTTCAACCGAATGGTCGGCGGCCGCCAAGCGATCGTGGAAGACCGTCCGGGGATCACGCGGGACCGGTTGTACGGGACGGGGGAATGGCTTGACCGTTCGTTCAGCGTTATCGATACCGGAGGGATTGAAATCGACGGCGTCGACGAGATGCTGAAGTCGATCCGGGTGCAGGCGGAGCTGGCGATCGATGAGTCCGACGTCATCGTCTTCATGGTGGACGCCAAATCGGGCCTTACCCCCGCAGACGAAGAAATCGGGCAGCTGCTTTACCGTTCGGGCAAACCGATTGTGCTGGCTGTGAACAAAACGGATAACATACAAATGCGGGACAACTTGTATGAATTTTATAACCTCGGTTTCGGAGAGCCCATCGGCATTTCCGGTGCGCACGGCATCGGCATTGGGGACTTGCTGGACGAGGTGTTCCAGCACATTCCGAAAGACGAGGAAGAGCCGTACGGCGAAGAAGTGATCCGGATTACGCTGATCGGCCGGCCGAATGTCGGCAAATCCTCTCTCGTGAACGCGATTCTAGGGGAAGAGCGCGTGATTGTGAGCCCGGTAGCGGGCACGACGCGGGACGCCATCGACACGCCGTTCGAACGGGACGGCCAAAAGTTCGTTTTGGTCGATACCGCCGGCATGCGCAAACGCGGCAAGGTCTACGAAAATGTGGAAAAGTACAGCGTGATGCGCGCCATGCAAGCCATCGACCGGTCCGACGTCGTTCTTATCGTTCTGAACGGCGAGGAAGGAATCATCGAACAGGACAAGCACATCGCCGGGTTCGCGCATGAAGCGGGCAAAGCTTGTCTCTTTGTGGTCAACAAATGGGATATCGTCGAAAAAGACGACAAAACGATGCAGCAGTTTACCCAAAAGATCCGCGATCACTTTCTGTTCATGCCGTATGCGCCGGTCGTCTTCCTCTCGGCGCTTACCAAGCAGCGGCTGCATAAGCTTCTTCCTGTAGTGACGGAAGTGGCGGAGAATCATGCCATGCGGATTCAGACTCCGGTGCTGAACGACGTCATTTCGGACGCCATTGCGATTACGCCTCCGCCCACGGACAAAGGCAAGCGGCTGCGCATCAATTACGCCACCCAGGTGGCGGTCAAGCCGCCGACCATCGTTCTGTTCGTCAACGAGCCGGAGCTGATGCATTTTTCCTATTTGCGGTACTTGGAAAACAAGCTTCGAGCCGCTTTTGATTTTACCGGGACGCCGCTTCGTCTGATCACGCGCAGAAAATCGGCGGACGAATAGGGGAGGCGGACGGGATGGTATATCTCGCGGTATTGATCAGCTATTTGCTGGGGTCCATCAGCTTCAGCGTTTTGATCGGAAAGTTTGTCAAAGGCATCGATATTCGCCAGCACGGCAGCGGGAATGCGGGGGCCACCAACACCCTTCGCATTCTCGGAAAAGGGCCTGCTATCTCGGTGCTGGCCCTTGACGTACTGAAAGGCATCGGCGCCGTTTGGCTCGGCAAGTGGCTTGGGGACGGCAACATTTGGGCGGAAATCGCATGCGGCATCGCCGTGATCGCCGGCCACAACTGGCCGGTCTTTTTCCGGTTCAAGGGCGGCAAGGGAATTGCCACGACGATCGGCGTTTTGGCTACGCTTGCTTTCTGGCCCGCCTTGTTTGCAGGTGTGTTTGCCATTCTTGCGATTGCGATCACGCGCTACGTGTCGCTCGGGTCTCTATTGTTTACGGGGCTGACGCCCGTATTTCTGCTGCTGACCCGTTCCCTGCGGGAGCTGGTTTGGGCCGGCTTGCTGATTATGCTGTTTGCCTTCTGGCGGCATCGAACGAACATCGTGAAGCTGTGGAAACGCAAGGAGAACAAGCTTGGAGCCAAACGGGCGCAGTAACGCCCGGCGCTGCAGTTCAGAGGAGGATGGGGCATGTCTGCAAAAAAAACAGCCGTTCTCGTGGCCGGCAGCTGGGGAACCGCACTTGCGACCGTATTGGCGGATAACGGCAACGAGGTCTGGCTTTGGTCGCGTAACCCCGAACAGGTGCGGGAAATAAACGAAAAGCACACCAACGCCCGGTTTCTGGGCGATACCAAACTGTCCGAGCGCATTCGCGCCACGACCTCCATGGAAGAGGCTCTGCACGAGTCGGACGCGGTGGTGCTGGCCGCAACCTCCTCCAGCATGCGGGAGGTCGCCCGGCAGGCGAGTACATACTTGAAGCGCGGCGCACTGATCATTCATGCGGCCAAAGGCTTTGAACCGGAAACGCTGAAGCGCATGACTGCGGTGATCGCGGAAGAAATTCCGGCCGTGGAGCCGGACCGGATCGTTGTTTTGTCGGGACCGAGCCATGCGGAGGAGGTTGTGGTTCGCTGTCCCACGACCATCGTGGTGGCGTCCGAGCGGATCGAGGAAGCCGAAGCCGCTCAGGATCTTTTCATGAATCCGTTTTTCCGCGTATACACGAACCCCGACGTAGCGGGCGTTGAGCTTGGCGGCGCTTTGAAAAACATCATCGCGCTCGGCGTCGGCATGTCCGACGGTCTCGGCTACGGAGATAACGCCAAAGCTGCGTTAATGACCCGCGGTTTGGCGGAGATCGTAAGGCTCGGTGCGGAAATGGGCGCCAACCCGCTCACGTACGCCGGCCTTGCCGGACTTGGCGACTTGATCGTCACCTGCACCAGTGTGCACAGCCGGAACTGGAAGGCGGGGTACCTGCTGGGGCAAGGCAAATCGCTGGATGAAGTGCTGGAGCAGATGGGCATGGTGGTGGAGGGAGTCAAGACAACCCGGTCCGCCCACACGTTATGCCGGAGGTACAACATTCACATGCCGATTACGGACGCCTTGTACGCGGTTTTGTTTGAAGGCATGCAGCCGAAGGACGCCGTAGGCGAGCTCATGGGCCGCGTGAAAACGCACGAAATCGAAGAAGTGGCGCAAGCGGCCGCTTCGAATTGGCTGAAGGAAGAAAGCGCGCAGGAATAACGGTACGCCGGGCATCCGCCCGCACGGCGGCTTTTCTCCGGTCATAAACTACTCCAGTCGGACTAACGGCAAAGGAGGACGCGAGATGACGGGGAAGAATGTTTCCAAGGATGTCCTGAACATCGTGAAGAACAAGACCGGCAAAAACGTTTCCGAAAAAGACATCAAATCGCTGGCCAGCGGAGTCGGTCCGCAAACGATCCAAAGCGAACAGCAGCTGCGCCAGCTGATCCAGCAGGTTTCGGCTATGGTAGGGGTTCCGGTAACGGAAAAAACGACCAATGAGATCATTCAGGCCGTCCGAGCGAGTAAATTGGATACGGGCAGCCTGGAGGGTTTGATGAAATTGATCGCCAGGAAATAAGGAGAAAAGCCGGTCCCGCTCGGGCCGGCTTTTGTTCGCTGCGGGCCCGGTTTGCCGCAGCATTCCGCGGTGCTATAATGGAAAGAACGGCGTTTGTTGGCGAACGGTCAAGACAAGCATGGCAAACCAAAACAAGAGGAACGCCGCCGGGGGGAGAAGCGGGATGGGGGCTCATGTTCATTTTTTACCCGATGACAAGTCGGTTGAGGTTCGCGAAGGAACTACGCTTCTGGATGCGGCGCGGAAGGCGGGCGTCGGCATTCGGACCCGGTGCGCCGGGAAAGCCGGCTGCCTGATGTGCAAGGTCGAGATCCGCGATCAGCGCGGGTTGACGCCTCCGGGCGGTGCGGAAAAGCAGAAGCTCGGCTCCCAGCTGGACAAGGGCGTCCGGCTCTCCTGCCAGGCGAGAGTGACGGGGTCCGTTGAAGTCACCGTGCCGGAGGATCCGCTGAAAGCGGCGGTGCGGGCGCAGCTTGCCCGGCAGCGGGAGGAAGATCTTTGGTAGCCCCTGGAACCATGCATGTTTTGCAAACCGATTTTTTCTTCGTGGACAGGCCCTTATAACCGTCCCTTGCCTTCTTTCCGCGCCGGCGGAAGGGAGGTTTTTTTGCATGCTGTCATAATCTATGATCCCGCACATATATTTTACCAGTGTGAGATTGTACGAGTGTGGGCGCATGACGAGCCATACCGGGGACCGTCTCCAGGCAGGCGCACATTGCCGGGGCGTTAGCCCGCCGGACGTTTCCGACATCAGGTTCGCAGGCTTCCGCTTGCTTCGTTACAACAACCTGTAGGAGGAGATCTCAATTGGAGAAAGTTGATATCTTTAAGGACATCGCAGAACGAACCGGCGGGGATATCTACCTGGGGGTCGTGGGGGCCGTGCGAACGGGCAAGTCCACGTTCATCAAGCGCTTCATGGAAGCGGGAGTCCTGCCGAATATCCGCAGCGAAGCAGACCGGATCCGCGCGACCGACGAGCTGCCGCAAAGCGCGGCGGGTCGGACGATCATGACCACGGAGCCGAAATTTGTCCCGAACAACGCCGTGCAGATTACGGTGGCCGAAGGGCTCAACGTGAATGTGCGGCTCGTGGACTGCGTCGGCTATGCGGTGGAGGGAGCGAAGGGCTACGAGGACGAGAACGGGCCGCGCATGATTACCACGCCCTGGTTCGATGAACCGATTCCGTTTGAGGAAGCAGCCGAGATCGGGACCCGGAAGGTCATTCAGGAGCATTCCACGCTGGGCGTGGTGGTGACAACCGACGGAACGATTTCGGACATTCCCCGTTCGTCATACGTGCTTGCCGAGGAAAGAGTCGTGGCCGAGCTGAAGGAAGTCGGAAAACCGTTCATTCTGGTCATCAATTCTGCCAAGCCGAACAGTGAACCCGTTCAGGAGCTGCGGGCGGAGCTGGCCGAGAAGTATGACATACCGGTGATGGCATTAAGCGCAGCCACCATGGGAGAAGACGAGGTCATGGCGGTGCTCCGGGAAGTGCTTTATGAATTCCCGGTCCACGAAGTCAACGTCAACCTGCCAAGCTGGGTAATGGTTCTGAAGGATAGCCACTGGCTCCGCAGCAGCTATGAAAATTCGGTCCGCGATACGGTGCAGGATATCCGCCGTTTGCGGGATGTGGACCGGGTGGTAAGCCATTTTGCCGCATACGATTTTATCGAGAGGGCCGCCTTGGCCGATATGAACATGGGGCAGGGAGTCGCCGAAATCGACCTTTACGCGCCCGACGAGCTGTATGACAAAATCCTGATGGAAGTGGTCGGCGTGGAGATCCGCGGCAAGGATCATCTCCTTCAGCTGATGCAGGAATTTACGCACGCCAAACGGGAGTACGACCAGTTCGCCGAAGCGCTGGAAATGGTCAAAACCACCGGCTACGGCATCGCTCCGCCGACGCTTGCGGAAATGGCGCTGGATGAGCCCGAGCTGATCCGCCAAGGCTCCCGGTTCGGGGTACGGCTGAAGGCGACGGCGCCCTCCATCCATATGATTCGTGTCGACGTCGAGTCCGAGTTCTCGCCGATCATCGGAACCGAAAAGCAAAGCGAGGAGCTGGTGCGCTACCTGATGCAGGACTTCGAGGACAACCCGCTCAAAATTTGGGAGTCGGATATTTTCGGCCGCTCGCTGCACTCCATCGTGCGGGAAGGCATCCAGGGCAAGCTCGCCATGATGCCCGACAACGCCCGTTACAAGCTGCAGGAGACGCTGGGCCGGATCATCAACGAAGGCTCGGGCGGTCTGATCGCCATTATTCTGTAAGAAAGCCGGCGGGCCGTGATCCGGTCCGCCGCCTCTCTTTTGCATAGGCTCTGCGGGTTAAACGCCGCAGGGCCTTCTTGCCGCGTCCGGCTTCGTGCCGTCCGGAGGATTTAGCCGCCGGGCCCGTTATCGGGACGCGGTTTTTGTTTTGCGCGGTGGCACTTGAAATTGGCGGAATCGTGTATTACTATAGGTTTGTTCCTTCCGGCATTGAGTTGACGGGATTTTTCGCGACATGCGTATATTTATTAGCGAAAAAGAGAAGACAGGATGATAGCATGCCCTTTCGTCCTTTAAGGAGGTGAATGACATGAACAAAACCGATTTGATCTCCAAAGTCGCGGAAGCTTCCGAGCTTTCCAAGAAAGACGCCACCAAAGCGGTGGAAGCGGTTTTCGACGCCATTACGGAAGCCCTGCAAAGCGGAGACAAAGTGCAGCTCGTAGGCTTCGGCAACTTTGAGGTGCGCGAGCGTTCCGCCCGCAAAGGACGCAACCCGCAAACCGGCGACGAAATCGAAATCGCTGCAAGCAAAGTGGCATCCTTTAAAGCAGGTAAAACCTTGAGAGAAGGATTGCGCTAAGCGATAGTCCGTACATACGTACCCCATTGCTTGGACAATCCGGCTCCTTCCAAAAACCGTGTCAGCCTCGGGCGCACGGTTTTTTTACTCGCTCCGAAAGCCGCCTATTTTTCTATTGACATTGCTCCGCCGATGTTATAAACTCTTTCTTGCGGCTGAAAAAGCCGCAACCCTTCTGTGAAATGTCGGGGTATAGCGCAGTCTGGTAGCGCGCACCCTTGGGGTGGGTGAGGTCGCACGTTCAAATCGTGTTACTCCGACCATTTACGAAAAAAAACCGTACCTATCATGTTTTTCGGACGTTGAACAATCCGAGGACCGAACGTCTAGGATGTTGGACGTTCGGTCACCCAAACGGCATGGGTTCGGGGATAAACGCTTCTTATTCGGTATATACCGTATAGGAGGCGTTTTTGCTTTGGATGGGTGGAATGGCAAGCGGAAAGAGGTCGACCGGATCAACGTCGGGGAGCGTGTGATATCGCTCGACGACATGTACGACACGTTTAACAGCGCGAGACGAGCGAAGGGTCGATCGGGGCCGCACGCTGGAGACGTACGAAGAAAATTACCGCCTTTTTACGGACTACCTCGATGCAAACAGAGTTGAACGGAACATACAAAACGTAACCCCGGACGTGATCCGCGCGTATATGGCATGGTTGCTTTCACGATAAGCGAAAATGGAAAGATCGCGCACATAGAACAGAGGTAGCACGTTCAAATCGTGTTACTCCGACCATTTACGAAGACAACCACTGGATTCGCTTGTGCAAGTCCCCCGAGAAGGAATCGACAGGTCCTCCAGCCCAAAGAAATAGGCTGTTCTAAGAGCAAAAGCAGCTTGGTTTACCGCCCAGCCCCCCGCTCCGTGCGCAGTTCAGCGATCATGGACACAACTTCCGGCTCCGTTCGAATCCTCTTGCACTGCGCAGCCCCTTACCTCGTGCGAAGCTCCTTGGTTTTTTACTGCACTTTTGCACACAACCCCCGTTTCCATGCGCGTTCCTTCCCCCGTACACAGCCTCCAAGTCCGCGCACGGCAAACCGGTATCGAAAAGACGTGCCTGGCGGGATAGCACATTACCCGCTTTTCCAGATTAGGCGTTCTCCCGCTGTAGGTTAATATGATGGAATGTTGCCAAAATACATCATTTTGTAGATGAAAAAGACGAAATGAAGGCTAAATGCTGCGTTTATGCAGGATTCATGGACACTTTGGCGGCATTCCGGCTATTAATCGAGGATTATCCTGCACAATCGCATCATTTTCGGGAAAAGAGGCTCTCCGCTGGTGAAATGCTGTATTTTCGCAGGAAACGGGGTTCCTGTATCGAGGGAGCCGACCCTGAATCTAACGCTGATATCTGGATCCAGAGCCTACGCTGGAAGCCAAAGCTGGAATCTGGAGCTGGAGCAGTCCCCGAGTCATCAGATGACTTTCGGGACAGCCTCTTTTCTTTTTCTGCGGTGATACGACAAGGAAATCGGAATGAGACGAAGATGAATCCCATGCGGCGGCGATGCGCCCTATACTGGACCTATACTCCCTCGCAGGCCCGTGCGGCAAGCTGGAGAGGGACGTTGAAGGAGGCAGCTATGGGAACGGCCATCATGGATCGGGAAAAGGAGACGCGCCGCTACGGCGTACAATATGTGTTATGCGACCCCCAAGGGGTCCGGTTGCTGCTCGGCGATTGCCATCGCGTCGCTTCCGCCCGGTTTGCGGGGAATTATGCCGCGTGCGACCTCCTGTTGGACCTTGCCGCGGCCATATCCGCCGCCGGACTGACGAGGCGGCAGATCGAGGCCGTAACGCTGGTTTACGGCAGCGGCCAGCTGACGCAATCGGAAGCGGCGGAGCAGCTGTGCATCACGCAGCAAACGGTGCACCGTTCACTGGAGGAAGCGGCACGCAAAATCGCCCGGGTTTACGCCGGCTGGCGGCAGGCCGAAGAAGGTACGGCGGCCCGGAGAAGGGAAGGGTAAACGTTGAACAAGCAAGTGGTTGCGGAAGCTTTCGTTGTGCTGATTGCGCTGGATATCCGGGACCGTGCGGAGCGGATAAAGGCGGTTGAAGCGTTGACGGAGACGTTTTTGGCCCAATGGGGACGGTCGCCGGAGGCATTGCCGCTGGACACGCTGGCGGACTACATCCTCCGGGAGGAGTTGACCGACCGGAACCCGTACAAAACGGCGCATGCGGCCTACCCGTTTCTGTCGGAGCGGCAATTCGAGCTCCGGCGCATGCGAGAGCGGTCGCTCACCCTGGCGGAGGGTTACGCCTCCGACGGCCGGAACTACCGGCACCCCGGAAGAAGAAGGCGTTCCGCGTACGAGAACGCATTTGTCGATGCTTTACAAGGCCGGCGGGGCCAACTATAATAAATGGAACGACACTGCAGGAACGGTGTCTTTTTCCTTGAAGGAAGGCGGGAGCCGGCATGGAAAGCAAAGAATGCGATTATATTGTAATCAAAGCGCAGGATAACGGCGTGCAGGTGATCGGATTGACGCGCGGGCAGGACACCCGGTTTCACCACACCGAACGGCTGGACAAAGGCGAGGTGCTGATCGCCCAGTTTACCGATCATACCTCCGCCATCAAAGTGCGGGGAAAAGCGACGATCATGACCAAGCACGGTAGCATCGAATCCGAATAAGCGGCGCGGAAAAAAAGCGGAATAGCCCGCTTTTTTTGTTTGTACAATGAGATAAAACGCTATTCGGGAGCTGAATGCGCATGAAATGGCCTTTCCGGTTCGGAATCGCCACCGTTTGTTCCCTGGCCATCGCCGGTTGTCTGTCGCTGCTGCCCAAAATCGGACTGCAAACGGCCGGCCCCGCCGTGGAAACCGGTTCAACCGCCGTCCTGGACATGTCCAATCTGGTGGACCGGCTGTCCGCCTTGCCTTTTTATCTGGACATTCGTCACGTCAGCTGGCGTTCTCCCGTGCTGACCGTTGATTTCCGCGCGCCCGCCGCCGTCGACGTGGAAGCCGTATACCGCGACATGTACCGGCTGTCGGGGTGGGCCATGCTTACTCTGGAGAATGTGGAGGAGCTGCAGGCACGGGTTTACCGGGAGCCCGGCGGAACCGGCGCATCCCGGCTCCTGCTGTCGCTGGATGCCCGCAGCGAAGACCGGACCGTTTTTCGGATCGGGACGGATGCCGGTGCGGAGGAGCTGAAAGCCTTCCTTCAGAAAAACTGCCGGCTGAGCGAAACGGAGCTCTGGCGGGAGATGCTCGGCCAAGACTAGGGCGGCCGAAAAGTGCGCAACCCCTATGGATATGCTATAATAACGTGTCGGAAGATGGAACGAAAATGAAGCGATAACCCGGAGGCACAGGATGACGATTACCCACATTGAGGAGCTGGCAAAGCGCTACACGGACTATGATATGATCCGCAAACATACGGATCTTCCCGCTTTTCCGGACTTGCGCATCCGGCTGTTATTCGCTTTTCTGGGCGGGGAGACGGCGGCCGCCGGCAAAGCGGACCGCTACGCGCTGGTCGCCTCGCTTGTGCAGCTGGGCCTGGACACACACGAAACCGTCCCGGCGGCCAGCGACGAGACGGACAAGCCCGCCGCCCGCGCCCGGCAGCTGAAGGTTTTGGCCGGCACTTATTTGAGCGCGCAATATTACCGTCTGCTGGCCGAGGCCGGCGAGGTGCACATGATCCGCAGAATCGCGCTCGCTATCCGGGAGATCAACCGGCTCAAAATGAGCCTTTATTCCGCTTGCCAGAATTTTAAGGTGACGGCGGAAGAGTACATAAGGCAAGCGGCCGCGATCCGTTCGCGTTTGTTTCTGGCGTTTCAGGACAGCGTGGAAGCGGAACTGCGCGATGTTTGGCCGGAGGCCGTGCAAGGGCTGGCCCGATGGGAACTGCTGACGGACGAAGCCGTCCGAGCCGGCGCGGCGGATGCGCCGTACGGCGGCTGGGCGTTCTGGACGATATGGCAGAACGGATCCAAGGAAGAACGGAAGCAGCTGCAGGCCGGCTTGCCCGAGCAGGGAAAGCAGCGGGCGCTTCTCCTGAAGCACAAGGTTGCCGCCCAGCTCCAGCAGATGGCCGATCATCAGGCGCGCCAGCTGCTCCAGCTGCTCAGCCAGGCAAAGAGCGAAAAGCTGCGGAAGGACCTCGAGCCGGTGGCGGACCGGTTGGCCCGTTCAATCCGCCGGCCGAAAGCGTTGGAGGAGTACTGACATGAAGGAAGCAAACCGCGGGAAGGACCCGCATGCGGCCAAGGAGCAATACGTGCATTCCGTTTTTGAGCGGATCGCGCCCAAGTACGACATGATGAACGACCTGCTGAGCTTTCAACGCCACCGCTACTGGCGGCGGTTTACCATGAAGAAAATGGCGATCGCTCCGGGCGATTCCGCTCTTGATCTTTGCTGCGGCACCTGCGACTGGACCATCGCGCTGGCCGAAGCGGCGGGAGAAGGAACCGTGGTCGGGCTCGATTTCAGCAACAACATGCTGGAGCGCGGCCGCGAAAAGCTGGAACGCGCCGGTCTCGCACAGCGGGTCGAGCTTGTCCAGGGCAACGCCATGAGCCTGCCCTTTGCCGACAACAGCTTTGATTTTGTCACCATCGGGTTCGGACTGCGGAACGTACCGGATATCGAACAGGTGCTGCGGGAAATGCGCCGCGTCGTCAAGCCGGGCGGCAAAGCGGTTTGCCTGGAGCTTTCCAAGCCGACCCGGCAGCCGTTCAAATCCGTTTATTATTTTTATTTCGAGAAGATGCTTCCCCTGCTCGGGAAGCTGGTTGCGAAGAGCTACGAACAATACAAATGGCTTCCCGAATCACTGGCGAGCTTTCCGGACCGTCGCCGGCTGGCCGAGCTGTTTCGGCAAACCGGGTTCAGCGCCGTGGAAGATTATTCGCTGACCGGCGGCATCGCCGCCCTTCATATCGGAGTGAAACCGGAAACGTAAGCTGGGGGAACGAAATGCTGAAAAAGGTTCGGATTTTTCTGGAAATGATCAAGTTTGAGCATACGCTGTTCGCGCTGCCGTTCGCCTACATGGGTGCGGTGCTGGGGGCGGCGGTGATGCTGGACCGGCTGCCGACCTGGGGAGAAATCGGGTGGATCACCCTGGCGATGATCGGCGCCCGGAGCGCGGCGATGGGCCTTAACCGGGCGATCGACCGGACGGTGGACAAAAAGAACCCGCGCACCGAGAAACGGGCGATTCCCGCCGGTTTGCTGTCTCTGAAAGAAGTGGCTGTTTTTATTGTCGGATCGTTTGCGCTTCTGTTTCTGGCTACCGGCAACTTAAGCGCGCTGGCGGTCAAATTGCTTCCGGTCGCGGTCTTTATGCTTGTTATTTATTCCTACACAAAGCGCTTTACATGGCTCTGCCATCTTGTGCTGGGCCTGACCATTGCCCTTGCTCCGGTCGGCGGATGGGTGGCGGTAACCGGAAGCGTCAACTGGACGACCTGGATTTTTTACGTGGCGATCGCCTTGTGGACAACCGGCTTTGATATCATTTATGCCTGTCAGGACATCGAGTTCGACCGCAAGGAAGGGGTTTATTCCATCCCCGCCCGGTTCGGGATTCCGAAATCGCTCGTGCTCGCCAAATGGTGTCATGTTGCAACTGCGCTGGGCTTGACCAGCCTGTTTTTTCTGACCGATCTGAGCTGGTGGTATTTTATCGGCCTTATCATTTCTTACGGGATTTTGTTTTACGAGCATTCGATTGTCAACGAACACGATTTGTCCCGGATGAATACCGCGTTTTTCACGATGAATGGCGCGCTGAGCTGCGTGGTGTTCGCGTTTACTATGCTGGATACGGCGGTCCGCTATCTATAGGGGAGCGCGGCCGGGACGGCGCCGCAAGCGGAAAAAGCATTCAATAGACGGGGGGAATAACCGGTGAACGCCTCCAAGCTGCGGATCGGAAGGATCCTCTATACCAACGTATGGCCCATCTTTCATCATTTTCCCGCCGAGCGGTTCGGCGGGCGGATCGAGCTGACCACCGAGGTGCCGGCTTCGCTGAACCGGGCGATGGCCGCCGGGGAGATCGACATGGGGCCGATCTCCTCGTTTGCCTATGGAGAGCACGCGGACGAATACGTCCTTTTTCCCGAGCTTTCCGTAAGCGCTTTTGGGCGGGTCAATTCGATCCTCCTCTTTCACAAAAAACCTCTGGAAGACGTCGCCCGCGGCCGGGTGATGCTGCCGACGACCTCGGCATCCTCCGTCAATCTGCTGAAGATTTTGCTGGAACGGCGATACTCCGGCGCGCCAAGCTACCGGTTCGATCTGCCGGACCTCGGCAACCTGCGGCCGGACGAGGACGCCGCGCTGCTGATCGGGGACGACGCCATCCGCGCGGACTGGAGCAACCGGATAACGGGAGAGTACCGGGTAACCGATCTCGGCGAGGAGTGGAGACGGATGACCGGCAACTGGATGTCGTTCGCCGTCTGGGCCGTCCGCCGCGAAGCCGCGGAAGCCATGCCGGAGCTCGTTTCGGAAGTGTTTCACGCTTTCCAGGAGAGCAAGCGGCTCGGGCTTGCCCGGCCCTCCGGCATCATCCGTTACGCCATGGAAAGCGTCGGGGGAACGGAAGCGTATTGGGCGTCGTATTTCGCCAACCTCTGCTTTGATTTTGGCACACCGCAAATCCAGGGCTTGCAGGCCTATTACGATATGGCCTACGAGATGGGACTGCTGCAAAAGCCGGCACGCATCGCATTATGGGAAGACATTCCATCGTACAGGTGAATCCATGAAACTGATCGATATTTACACCCGAATCAAAAAAGACATGAATGAGGTCGAGAAGGAGCTGGAACGGAGCATCGACACCGATCACGACCTTCTGCGCCAAACCTCGCTGCATCTCCTGAAAGCGGGCGGCAAGCGCATCCGGCCGATCTTCGTGCTGCTCGCCGGGCAATTCGGGGAATATCGTCTCGATACCTTGAAACGAATCGCCGTTCCGATGGAGCTGATCCATATGGCTTCGCTTGTTCACGACGATGTGATCGACGACGCCGATACCCGGCGCGGCCGATTGACGGTCCGGGCCCAGTGGGACAACCGGATCGCCATGTACACCGGCGACTACATCTTCGCTCAGGCGCTCGACGTCATTACCCGGCTGGAGAATCCGCTGATTCATCGCATCATGTCGGACGCCATTGTGGAAATGAACGTGGGGGAGCTGGAGCAAATCCGGCTGTTCTTCGAGACCGGTCAAACCACCCGCGATTACCTGCTCCGCATCAAACGGAAAACGGCTCTCCTCATTGCGATCAGCTGCCAGCTGGGCGGGCTTGCGGCGGGGACCCCGCCGGACGTCACGAAACGGCTTTATTCCTATGGCTACAACGTGGGCATGGCGTTTCAAATCCGCGACGATCTTCTCGATCTGTGCGGGACGGCGGAGCAGATCGGCAAGCCGCCGGGAAGCGATATCCGGCAGGGCAATCTGACGCTGCCCGTGCTGCTGGCGCTGCGCGAGCCGGGCTTATCGGGACCGCTTCTACAGGAGGTGGAACGGATTCGGGAAGCGGACGGCCAGACCGACGTAACGCGCTTTCTTGAGCTTGTACGGGGAAGCAGCGGGCTGGCCAAAGCGGAGGAACTCGCGGAACGGTACATCGCGCGTGCGGTGGCCGACCTCGATGGGCTTCCGGACATCCAGGCCAGGCGAGACCTGGCCGGCGTCGCCCGCTTTGTGGGCGAGCGCACGTATTGACTTTTCCGGACGGAAGTCCGGCTTATTCCGCGAATGAGGTGACGAGCAATGGAACGTACCTATTTAATGGTCAAACCCGATGGAGTCCAACGCGGACTTATCGGCGAAATCGTCCGCCGCTTCGAGCTGAAAGGGTTTCGTTTGGTCGGAGCCAAATTAATGCAGCTTTCACGGGAAACAGCCGAAATTCATTATTCCGAACACAAGGGAAAGCCGTTTTACGACAAGCTGGTCGACTTTATTACGTCCGGCCCCGTTTTCGCGATGGTCTGGGAAGGCGACCGGGTCATCGCGCTGTCCCGGCACATGATGGGCAAAACGGATGCGCTGGAAGCTTTTCCGGGCACGATCCGGGGAGACTTTGCCGTTCACACGAATTTCAATTTGATTCACGGCTCCGATTCGCCGGAGAGCGCGGAACGGGAAATCGGCGTTTTTTTCCGGCCTGAGGAGCTGCTGGACTATTCGAAAGACATCTCGGTTTGGATTTAATTACGGTCGATTGACATTGCGGGGGGAGCACTTTTGGAGAGCGCGGATCTGGATTTTACGCGGTTTGTAAAGAATGTGAAGGACTTGACGGGAATCGACTTGAACCAGTACAAGGAAGCCCAGATGAAACGGCGGCTGACGACGCTTCGGCTGAAGCTCGGCTACAGCACCTTTGACGCTTATTTCAACGCAATTGCCAAAGACAAAACGCTGTTGTACGAATTTCTCGACCGGATGACCATCAACGTCTCCGAGTTTTGGCGCAACCCGAACCGCTGGGTGGTACTGAAGGACCGCTTTTTCCCGGAGCTTGCGGCCGAGAACAAGCGGCTGAAGGTTTGGAGCGCGGCCTGCTCGACCGGGGAAGAGCCGTACACCCTTGCCATGATCATGGACCGGCTGGGGCTGCTGGCGTCCGGCTCCATTCTGGCGACCGATCTCGACGAGAATGTCCTCGAAAAAGCGAAGCAGGGCGTTTACATGGACCGCTCGATCCGCGATGTTCCCCTGGAATTCAAAAAAGCTTATTTTCACGAAGACGGCCCCATGGTACAGGTGGTACCCGAGCTGAAACGGGCGATCAAATACCAGAAGCAGGATCTGCTGGCGGACCGGTTTGATACTTCCTTTGATCTTATCGTGTGCCGCAACGTCATGATCTATTTTACCGAGGATGCCAAAACCAAGCTGTATCAAAAATTCGCAGACGCGCTCCGGCCGGGCGGACTCCTTTTTGTCGGAAGCACGGAGCAGATTTTCAGCCCCGCCCGTTACGGGCTGGAGCTGGCCGATACGTTTTTCTACCGGAAAATCGACGCGAAGAAAGTATAACCGGAAGCCGCTCTGCCAACGCTAGCTGAGGGAAATCCCCAGGAGGTGCAGCAATGGAAAAGAGGCTTGTGATCGGCGCATATCGGCAAGGTAGGATTACCCGGGAGCAATGCGCGCAAATTCTGGGCGTGGAAACCGGTCCTCTGCTGACGCTGATCAGCGGGAAGCGGCCGGAGCCGGAAGCGGCCGGGATGCGGCGCGGTCTGCTTCGTTCGGGCCTGTGCCGGGGAAGCAAAGAATTGTAACTACCGCCACTTTACCGCCGTGTCCGGAGACACGGCGGTTTTGCTTGCTGCGAGCCGGACGGCGGCAGCGGAAAGCCTTTGGCCGGACTCGTCTTGTCAAAGCGGAAGACCTATATTATAATTAGCGCATAAAAGCGCTAAAGCGTAAGAAGCAAATGCCGGGTATATCGGCTTAATCCAAGGTAGAGAGCAGATGAGGGGGAACCGGGTTGAGATTTTTGACGGCGGGTGAAACCCACGGGCCGCAGCTGACGGCCATTGTGGAAGGATTGCCAAGCAATTTGCCTCTTTCGGCGGAAAGCATCAATGCGCAGCTGCTGCGCAGGCAAAAGGGATACGGACGCGGGCTCCGCATGCAGATTGAGCAGGACACCGTGAAGCTGGCGGGAGGCGTGCGCCACGGCTCGACGACAGGAGCGCCCCTTGCGCTGGTTGTGGAAAATAGAGACTGGAAGAACTGGACGAAAATTATGGGGGCGGAGGTTCCGCCCGAGGAGAACGAGGGCAAGCGCCGTATTCTGCGGCCGCGTCCGGGGCATGCCGATCTGAACGGCGGGCTGAAGTATAACCTGAAGGACCTGCGCAACGTTCTGGAGCGCTCCAGCGCGCGGGAAACGACGATGCGCGTCGCCGTCGGCGCGGTCGCCAAGGAGCTGCTCGCTGCGTTCGGCATCCGCACCGCCTGCCAGGTGCTTCGCATCGGCGACGTGACTGCGGTCCGGTCGGACCTGCCGGCGGAGCAGCTGGCCGCGGTGACGGAGGAATCGCCGGTCCGCGTCGCGGACAAGGAGGCGGAAGCCGCGATGATCGCGGCGATTGACGCCGCCAAGAAGGACGGCGACACGCTTGGCGGAATCGTCGAGGTTGTGGTGGAGGGCGTGCCAGTCGGACTCGGCAGCCACGTGCAGTGGGACCGGAAGCTGGACGGCCGGATCGCCCAGGCGGTCGTTTCGATCCAGGCGTTCAAAGGCGTCGAATTCGGCATCGGCTTTGAAGCGGCGGAACGGCGGGGATCGCTTGTGCACGATCCGATCCTGCATTCGCCGGAACGCGGCTTTCACCGCGCCAGCAACAACGCGGGCGGTTTTGAAGGCGGCATGACCACGGGCGAGCCGATTGTGGTCCGCGGCGTCATGAAGCCGATCTCCACTCTGTACAAGCCGCTGCAAAGCGTGGACATCGACACGAAAGAGGCATTCACCGCCCAGGTGGAGCGTTCCGATACCTGCGCCGTGCCGGCCGCAGGCGTCATCATGGAGAACGTGGTCGCCTGGGAAGTCGCCGCCGCGTTCATGGAAAAGTTCGGTGGAGATTCTCTGGAGGAAATCCGGGCCAACCTGGCTCAATACAAAGCCCAATTGGAGCGGTATTAATGGAAACTTTAACGATTGAGCTGGGGGACCGGTCCTATCCGATTCTCATCGGCTCCGGCATTGCGGCGGAAATCGCCGAGCGGCTGGCCGAGCGGGACATTAAGCCGTCCTCGCCCCTGCTGGTGGTGACGGACGATCATGTGGCCCCGCTTCATCTGCAAAGCGTTATGGAGGCTTTGAGCCGCGGCGGCTACCACGCGACCGCGCATGTGGTACCGGCCGGAGAAGCGACCAAATCGCTTGCCTCCCTGCAAGAAATCATCGGGGTAGGCCTCCAGGCGGGACTGGACCGCAAATCCGTCATGATCGCCCTCGGCGGAGGCGTGGTCGGAGACCTCACCGGCTTTGCGGCGGCGAGCTACATGCGGGGAATCCGGTTCGTGCAGATGCCGACGACCATTCTTGCCCATGACAGCAGTGTAGGCGGAAAAGTCGCCGTCAACCACAAACTGGCCAAGAATGTGATCGGGGCTTTTCATCAGCCGGAGCTGGTCTTGTACGATATCGATTTTCTGCAAACCCTGCCGGAGCGGGAGGTCCGTTCCGGTCTGGCCGAGGTGATCAAGGAAGGTTTGATCCGGGATGCGGCGCTGGTCGGCTGGCTGGAAGAGCATGCGAATGCTCTGCTGAAGCTTGAGCCGGAGCCGTTGATTCAAGCCCTTTTGTCGGGCTGCCGGATCAAGGCGGAGATCGTGTCGCAGGACGAAAAGGAAACGGGCCAGCGCGCGCTGCTGAATCTGGGGCACACCATCGGACACGCGCTGGAGGCGGTGGCCGGGTATGGACAGCTGCTGCACGGAGAAGCGATATCCATCGGCATGGTCGGCGCCGCGAAGCTGGCGGTGCGTCTCGGAAGACCGGAACGTATTTTGAGCGTGACGCAAAGCATCCTGGAGCGCTTTGAGCTTCCGACCGCCATTCCGTCCGGTCTCGACACCGATGCGATTTTGGACGCACTGGGGCGCGACAAGAAGTTTACGGAAGGCCGGATGACCTTTGTGCTTCTGCGGGACATCGGCTCTGCCGAGCAGTACGGCGATCTGACCGTAGAGCAGGTCCGCCAGGTGGTTGAGGAGTTAAAGGAGGAGGGGCAGCCATGCGCGTAAGGGGAATCCGCGGCGCCACCACGGTGGAGCATGACGAGGAAGCGGAAGTGCTGCGCGAGACAAGAGTGCTTCTGGACCGGATCATTGAGGAGAACGAAGTGGACCCGGAGGAGATCTGCAGCGTTTTCGTAACCGTGACGCATGACCTCCGCTCCACGTTTCCGGCCAAAGCGATCCGCGGCCTTCGGGGCTGGGAGCTTGTGCCGCTGATGTGCTGCATGGAGATTCCGGTGGAATCGAGCCTGTCCAAATGCATCCGTCTGATGATTCAAATCAACACGGAGAAGCGGCAGGATGAAATCCGCCATGTTTATTTAAACAACGCAAGGGTGCTCCGGCCCGATATCGCCGGAACATCCCGTTCATAAGGGCGGCGGCCGATAACGGCGGGCTTTCCCGCCGCTGTTTCAATCGGTCATTGACGCGGTACGCCCCCGTGTGTATAGTGGAAGGTAGAAGAGCCAAGCAGAGCAAGAGACGAGTAGAGCAGAGAAGAGATGAGTCGAGTCGAGCAATAGGAAAACCGCCAAGTCCGGGCGCAGGCAGAATCCTGATAACGCCCAGGGACGGTTGTATTTGGCGTACCTTTCCGCTATTTTCGATTGAGACACCAACCTCTACTTTGTAGAGGTTTTTTCTTTTCTCCCCGTCTTTGCCGCGATCAGGCAAAAAGGAGATGAAGACCGTGCACGATCCGGAATTGAAAACCGTGCTGCGGCTGTCGGAATCGTATAACCTGATTCCCGTCGCGCGCCGATTCCTGGCGGATATGGAAACCCCGATCCGGGTATTCCGCCATTTTTCCGACGAACCTCGTTCTTTCCTGCTGGAAAGCGTAGAAGGGGGGGCGAAATGGGCGCGGTACTCGTTTATTGGAACGGACCCGTTCCTGATGGTGGAAGGCAAAAAAGGCGTGAGCCGGGTGACCCGGAACGGCCGGACCGAGACGGTGAACGAACGGCCGCTCGATGTGCTGAAGGCGCATGTCCGGACGTACCGCAGCCCTTCGATTGAAGGGCTTCCGCGGCTCACCGGAGGAGCGATCGGCTTTTTCGGCTATGATTTGCTCCAGGATTACGAAGCGCTGCCGCCGCACCGCAAGGACGATCTCGGCATGCAGGACATCCGGTTCCTGTTTTGCGACCGCCTGATTGTGTTCGATCATTTCAAACAGGAAATTCTGGTGATCGGGAACGTCCATGTTCCGCCCGGAGCGACGGACCGGGACATTGCCCGGGAGTACGAGCGTGTTTGCCGAACGATCGACGAGACGGTGAACAAGCTGCAAAAGCAGGCGCCGGGCCTCACCCGCCCGCACCGGCCGATGCCGGCGGACGTGGAGCTGACCGGTGTGGAATCCAACCTAACAAAAGAACAGTACATGGCGAATGTTGAAAAGGCCAAAGCATACATCCGCGCCGGGGACATTTTTCAGGTGGTTCCGTCCCAGCGCTTCGAGAAAAAAACCGGCGTTTCCCCGCTCGACGTGTATCGGGTGCTTCGTACGACCAACCCGTCGCCTTACATGTATTACTTGAAATTTGACGACGAAGTGATTGTCGGCGCATCGCCGGAGCTGCTGGTCCGGGTCGAAGACGGCAAGGTGGAAACCCGGCCGATCGCGGGAACCCGGCCGCGCGGCAAAACAACGCAGGAGGATCACGAGCTGGAGCGGGAGCTGCTTGCCGACGACAAGGAGAAAGCCGAGCATTTGATGCTTGTCGACCTCGGGCGCAACGACATCGGACGGGTCGCCGAATACGGAACGGTCGTCTGCGACTCGTTTATGGAAATCGAACGGTATTCGCAAGTCATGCACATCGTCTCCAACGTATCGGGGCGGCTGCGCAAGGACAAGGACTTTTTCGACGCCTTCCTTTCGTGCATGCCGGCCGGGACCGTATCCGGCGCTCCGAAGCTGAGGGCCATGGAGATCATCGCCGAGCTGGAAAACGAATCGCGCGGAGCGTATGCGGGCGCCATCGGGTATCTGGGGTTTTCAGGAAATATGGACACCTGCATAACCATCCGCACCATTGTTTTCAAGCACGGCAAAGCCTACGTGCAGGCGGGCGGCGGGGTGGTCTGGGACTCCGTGCCCGAGAAAGAATACGAGGAGTCGTGCAACAAGGCAAAGGCGCTGCTCCGCGCCATCCGCATGGCCGAGGAAATGTTTCAGACCGGCCGGGAAGAGGATGTCGTGATCAACGGGGATTATTTCGCCTGACACCCAATACGGAGGAGGAATCGGATGTGAGCGGACCATTTACACTGCGGCAAGCGATCGCCCGTATTGCGGGCGGCGGAGACCTGACCCGTCCGGAGGCGCGCGACGCCATGACGGAAATTATGGAAGGGCGCGCAAGCGACGCCCAGATCGGCGGTTTTTTGACCGCGCTCAGCATCAAAGGCGAAACGGCCGATGAACTGACCGGCTTCGCGGAAGTCATGCGTTCCAAAGCCGAACGGGTGGCGGCGGAAGCGAACGGGCTGCTTGATACCTGCGGCACCGGAGGCGACGGAGCGAACACCTTTAACATCTCCACCGCATCCGCGATCGTAGCGGCGGCGGGCGGCGTACGCGTCGCCAAGCACGGCAACCGGGCCATGTCGAGCAAAAGCGGCAGCGCCGACGTGCTGGAGGCGCTCGGCGTCAACATTCAGCTGGACAGCGCGGGAGCGGCATCCTGTCTGCAGCGGGCGGGCATCTGCTTCCTTTTCGCCCAAACCTACCACAAATCGATGAAGCATGCGGCCGGGCCGCGAAAGGAAATCGGCATTCGCACGGTGTTCAACTTGCTCGGACCTCTCACCAACCCGGCCGGCGCCGACCGGCAGCTGCTCGGCGTATTTGACCGGGACCGGACGGAGCGCATGGCGGAAGTGATGAAATCGCTGGGCCTGGAGCGGGGCCTGGTCGTCGCGAGCCACGACGGGCTGGACGAGATCAGCGTATCGGCGCCGACACGGGTGACCGAGCTGAAAAACGGCGAGCTTCGCACCTATGACATCACGCCCCAGGAGCTGGGGCTGGAAACCTACAAGCCGGAAGAGGTAAAAGGCGGCGACGCCGCCTTCAACGCCGACCTGATCCGGGGCATTCTGCGGGGCGAGCGGGGCGCGAGGCGCGATATCGTGCTTGCCAACGCCGGAGCCTGTCTGTACGTGGCGGGAAAATCGTCCGGCTTGCGGGAGGGCGTGCTGGCGGCGGCGCGGCTGATCGACGAAGGACGGGCGTACAGCAAGCTGCAGCAGCTGATCGCCTGCACGGGAGAGGTGAACCATGTTTCTTGACCGCATCCGGGCAACCAAAGAAAAAGAAGTGGCGGAGCTCGCCGCCCGTTTCTCTCTCCGGGAAGCGGAAAAAGCCGTCGCGGCGCTTCCTCCTTGCCGGGGCTTTGCGAACGCCTTATCCGACGGACGCAAACGCGACACCGGGCTGATCGCGGAAGTGAAGAAGGCATCGCCGTCCAAGGGGCTGATCCGGGCGGAATTTGAGCCCGCGGAGTTGGCCGCGGCCTATGAGCGTGCTGGAGCGGACTGCCTGTCCGTTCTGACCGACCGGGATTACTTTCAAGGTGCTAACGAGTATCTGACGCTCGTTTCGCAGACCGTAAAGCTTCCCGTTTTGCGCAAGGATTTCACGATCGACTACCGGCAAATCTACGAGGCGCGGCTGATCGGCGCGGATGCGGTGCTTTTGATCGCGGCGATGCTGACCTCGGAGGAGCTGGAGGAGTTTATCCGGTTGAGCCGGGCGCTTGGGCTCGACGCCCTGGTGGAGGTGCACGACCGGGAAGAGCTGGAGCGGGTGCTGGCGCTGCCGTCCGCCCCTGAGCTGATTGGCATCAACAACCGCAATCTGCATACGTTCGAAACCGATCTGCGCACAACCGGAGAGCTTGCGGCGCTGGTGCCGCCGGGACGGACACTGGTGAGCGAAAGCGGCATCGCCGGACCGGACGACATTGCGCTTCTGCGCCGAAACGGCGCTCATGCGGTGCTGGTCGGCGAACATTTTATGCGCCAGCCGGATGTTGAAGCGGCTGTGTCGCAGCTTCTCGGTCCCGTCCGGGAAAACGCCGGAGGCGCAGAAGGCCGCTAGAGCGAAAACGGGCGGACGAACCAGAAGGAGGAGCAGCTTTGACCGAAAGGGGATTTGCAGAAAGCGGGCAGGACGGCCGTGCATTGCCGGCTGTGAAAATATGCGGCTTGACCGATGCAGACACGGTTCGGGCCGTGCTAGGGCTGCCGGTCGACTACGCCGGGTTCGTATTCGCCAAAAGCCGCCGCCGCGTCGAGCCGGCCCAGGCGGCGGAGCTGGTCCGGATTCTCCGGGCGGAAGGCGGACCGGAGCGTCCGCTCGCGGCAGGCGTCTTTGTGGAGCCGTCTCGGCGCGAGCTGGAAGAGGTGCTGGCCGCCGTCCCTCTTGACGCCGTCCAGCTGCACAGCCAGGAGCCGCCGGACTTTTGCGGCTGGATCAAGAAGCGGTTTGGCGTTCAGGTGTTTCGGGTGATCTCCCTTACGGCGGAAGCCGGAAGGGAGGGAACAGCAGCGGGTGAAGGCAGCCCGCAACCGGAATCCGGGGGACGCTCGCCTGCTGCGGAGGAAGCCGAACGGCTGCTTGCTCCTTTTCAGGGCTCGGTCGATGCCGTGCTGCTGGACACCTTTGATCCGGTGTATGGCGGGGGAAGCGGCAAGACGTTCCCGTGGACGGCGCTGCCGCCGTACCGGGAAGCGGCGCACCGGCTGGGTATCCGTCTTTTTGCGGCAGGCGGGCTTCATGCGGACAATGTCGAACGGCTGATCCGGGATTACGGCCCCGACGGAGTGGATGTATCGAGCGGGGTGGAGACGGAAGGCCAAAAGGATATCGGAAAAATAAAAACGTTTGTGGAAAGGGTGAAGACGCGATGATTCAACTGCCTGACATACACGGAAGGTTCGGCAAATTCGGCGGCAAGTACGTGCCCGAAACGCTGATGAACGCGCTGATCGAGCTGGAGGAAGCCTACCGGGAGCATGCCCACGATCCGTCGTTCAAGGAGGAGGTCGCTTACCTTCTTCAGGAATACTCGGGGCGTCCGACGCCGCTGTATTATGCGGAACGGCTGACGGAGAAGCTGGGCGGCGCAAAAATCTACCTGAAGCGGGAAGACCTGAACCACACCGGAGCGCATAAAATCAACAACGCGATCGGACAGGCGGTGCTGGCGAAGCGCATGGGCAAAAAGAAGCTGATCGCCGAAACCGGAGCCGGGCAGCACGGCGTGGCGACGGCGACGGTGGCGGCCTTGATGGGCTTCGAGTGCAAAGTGTTCATGGGCGAGGAGGACACGAAACGCCAGCAGCTCAACGTTTTCCGTATGAATCTGCTCGGCACCGAGGTCGTGCCCGTTATGTCCGGCACGCGCACCCTGAAGGACGCCTGCAATGAAACGCTGCGTTATTGGGTCAGCAACGTCGAGGATACGTACTACATTCTCGGTTCGGTGACCGGCCCGCATCCGTACCCGATGATGGTCCGGGACTTTCAGCGGATCATCGGCGATGAGGCGCGGAAGCAAATTTTGGAGAAGGAAGGGCGGCTCCCTGACCTGGTCATCGCCTGTGTCGGCGGCGGCAGCAACGCGATGGGCATATTCTATCCGTTTGTCGGAGACGAAAGCGTGCGCCTGCTCGGCGTGGAAGCGGCGGGACGGGGAGTGGACACGGCGGAGCATGCGGCCACGATGACCAAGGGAAGTCACGGCGTGTTCCAGGGGTCGCTCAGCTACCTGCTGCAGGATGAGTCGGGGCAAGTGCTTCCGGCGCATTCGATTTCCGCCGGACTGGATTACCCCGGCATCGGACCGGAGCACGCGTATCTAAAGGACGCCGGCCGCGCGGCGTACCTGCCGATTACCGACGCGGAAGCGCTGGACGCGCTCAGCCTCCTCAGCCGGACGGAAGGCATCATCCCGGCGCTGGAAAGCGCGCACGCCATTGCGCAGGCGGTCAAAACGGCTCCGACGATGAAGAAGGACGAAATCATCGTCATCAGCTTGTCCGGCCGCGGCGACAAAGACGTGGAATCCATTCTCGGGTATCAAAAGGGGGCGCAAGCATGAATCAGGTACTTCCTTCCGTTAACCGGATCGACCAGGCATTTGCGGCGGCAAAAGAAAACGGACGCTCGGCCCTGATTCCGTTTCTGTCCGTCGGCGACCCGGATCTCGCCGCCACCGTCGACATTATTCTGGCACTGGAAGAGGCCGGCGCCGATATGGTGGAGCTCGGCGTTCCCTACTCCGATCCGCTTGCGGACGGACCGGTTATCCAGCGCTCCTCGGGGCGGGCGCTGGCGGGCGGCATCCGCATCGAAGACTGCATCCGGGCCGCCAAAACAAGCCGCGAGCGGGGTTCCGCGCTGCCGTTCATTTTGTTCACTTACTTCAATCCCGTGCTGCAAACCGGGCTGGAGCGTTTTTTTGGCCTGCTCGCCGAAAACGAGATCAGCGGCCTGATCATCCCCGATCTTCCGGTGGAGGAGAGCGGACCGGTGCGCGAGCTGGCGGAAGCGAGCGGCATTCATCTGATCCCGCTGGTGGCGCCGACGTCCAAGGAGCGCATTGCAAAAATCGCCGCGACGGCAAAAGGCTTTGTCTACTGCGTCTCCTCGCTCGGCGTGACCGGCACCCGCAGCGAGTTCCACGCGGGCATCGACGAGTTTCTGGCCACCGTCCGGCAAGCCGCGAATGTGCCGATCGCCGTCGGCTTCGGCATTTCGAACCGCGAGCAGGTCGAGCGGTTTGAAATGCTGTGCGACGGCGTGGTGGTCGGCAGCGCCATCGTCGGGCAAATCGAAGAAGCGCTGCCGCTCCTCGAGCAGCCCGGCACCCGGCGGCAGGGAATCGAACAAATCCGCGGCTTCGTGGCGGGATTGAAGAGCCGGTAAGGGTGCGGCGCCTTTTCCCTGCGGGCGTAGCGCGAATGGGCAAACTAAGCTATAATACCTCTAAAATACAAGCCGCCCGCGTGCGACATCCACAGGAAATGGGGAATGGAAGTGCGTCCGAAACCGAACATTGTCGGCCTGCCGGTCTACCAGCCCGGAAAACCGATCGAAGATGTGAAACGGGAGCTGGGCCTCGCCGAGGTCATCAAGCTCGCATCCAACGAGAATCCTTACGGATGCTCGCCGAAAGCAAAAGAAGCGATTCTTCGGGAGATGCAGAACCTGTCCTTGTACCCCGACGGCGCGGCAGTCGAGCTGACTGCCGCCGTCGCCCGCAAGCACGCGGTTCGGCCGGATCAGATCGTGTTCGGCTGCGGCTCCGACGAAGTGATCGCGATGATCGCCAAAGCGTTTCTGGAGCCAGGCGACGAGACGGTAATGGCGACCCACACGTTTTCCCAGTATCCCCACAATGCCGCCGTTGAGAATGCCGTTATCGTAAGGGTGCCGATGACTGGCGGCCATACGCACGATCTGGAGGCCATGCGCGCGGCCGTGACGGATAAGACAAAGGTGATCTGGATCTGCAACCCGAACAATCCGACAGGCACGATTGTGCCGCATGCGGATGTGAAGGCTTTTCTGGAAAACGTCCCGGAGAACGTTCTTGTCGTCCTCGACGAAGCTTATATCGAATATGTAATGGATCCCGGCTATCCGGACGGACTCGAGCTGCTGAAGGCGCACCGGAACCTCATGCTGCTCCGTACGTTTTCCAAAATATACGGACTGGCCTCCTTGCGGATCGGCTATGGAATCGGACATCCGGAGGTGATCCGGCTGATCAATCAGGTCCGGCCTCCATTCAACACGACCCGGCTGTCCCAGGCCGCAGCGCTCGCCTCGCTTTCCGACAGCGAATTCGTGGAGAGCTGCCGGAAGGCAAACGCGGAAGGCATCCGTTACCTGACGGGCGAGTTTGCACGTCTCGGCGTTGCCGCATTCCCCGCCCACGGAAACTTTATCATGGCGGATGTCAAACGGCCTTCGGAGGAAGTATTCGACGCTCTGCTGCGCCGGGGGTACATCGTCCGTGGCGGTCACGCGTTCAATTTTCCGACTTTCATTCGGGTTACGGTCGGCACGCCGGAGCAAAACGAAGGATTTGTGCGCGCTTTGGAAGAGGTGCTGGCCGAACGGAAAGTCGAAGCGTAGCAACGGGCTGAAGGGCGGGCCCGGCTGAAAGCCGGGTTTCGTTCTACCACGGAGACAAAGGTTGATGATGGTGACGAAAATAGCGATTTACGGCGTCGGACTGATGGGTGGCTCGCTGGCGATGTGCTTCCGGGAGCAGCCCGGCATGACGGTGGTGGGTCACTCGCCGAATCCGGCGTCGGCTCTAAAATACAAGGAGCGGGGCGTGGTGGACGAAGCCACGACCTCTTTTGAAGAAGCCGCGGCGGATGCGGACTTTATCTTTTTGTGCGTCCCCGTCGGCATGCTGGACGAATACTTGCGCAAGCTGGCCTCGCTAAAGCTGAAGCCGGGCTGCATCGTCACGGATGTCGGCAGCACCAAAGCGTCCGTCTGCCGGACGGCGGAAAGCCTCGAGCTGGGCGGCGCCTGGTTTATCGGCGGGCACCCGATGGCCGGCTCGGAACGCTCGGGCGTGGAGGCGGCATCCCCGACGCTGTACGAAAACGCCTTTTACATCCTGACGCCGGCGGCAGGCGTACCGGAGGAAGCTTTCACGCGGCTTACCGAATTGCTTCGTCTTACCCGCGCCCAAATCGTCCGGGTCGACCCGGAGGAGCATGACGCGATCGTCGGCGGAATCAGTCATCTGCCGCATATCGTTGCCGTAGCGCTGGTCAATCTGGTCTCCCGCTACAACGAACAAAACCCGCTGTACATGAGCCTGGCGGCCGGCGGCTTCCGCGACATTACGCGCATCGCCTCCAGCGAGCCGGTCGTTTGGCGCGACATCCTGCTCGGCAACCGGAGCGTCGTTCTGTCGCTGCTCAAGGAATGGACCGGGGAGACCGAGAAGTTTATCCGACTTTTGGAAGAAGGGGACGGCACCGGCATTGAAGACGAGTTCCGCCGGTCGCGCGAGTTCCGGGACCGCATTCCGGAGCGGCGCCGGGGCATGCTTAACCCTTGGTTCGACCTCTACATCGACGTTCCCGACCATCCCGGGATCATCGGCCATGTCGCCTCGAAGCTCGGGGAGGAGCGGATCAACCTGAAAAACATTCAGGTAATCGAAAGCCGGGCCGACGTGCCCGGCGTTCTGAGGTTGTCCTTCGCCACCCAGCAGGAGAAAGACCTCGCATCGGTTCTGCTCGGCAAAGAATACCCGGTTCATGCGTGAACCGGTTTTTTTGTGCTCTCCAGAGGGCGAACTGTTGTTATTTTCGCAACCCCGTTCAAACGCCGCCGGAAGAAAAATCCGCGCCGGGGCTTAATTCGAAATCGCTTTCAAAAAAGTGTTGACAGAATGAAAACGGATACATATAATAAAAGTACAGTATGGTTTCTCTCCACTCCTATCCGAATTTGCACTATGTGCACCCGCCGCTAAGGCGGTTTTTTTTTGCCTATTTTTATAGCCAAGTTCGTTGGTCCCCGCATTTTTTTCAGCTAGGGAAAAAGTGACTGAGCCATGCCACCGAAACGATGTGAAACCTGATGGTAGACTATAGCGGTGAAAAACGCTGATCGTACATATAGAAGATGGCCGCTAAACGGCGGAGAGAGTACAGCAGAGAATGCGTAAGGAATGCGGAGTGAGTGTGGCAAAGGTGCGGCAGAGAATGGACGAGAGTAGGGGAGAGTAAGACGGAGAGTGCGGCAAAGGCGGCAAAAAGTGCGGATATGGTGAGGGAGTGTGCGGCGGGCGGCGGAGATCGCGAATTAGGGCGACGGACGTGCGGCCCAGATGGGGCTGGCGTTCGGCGCTGAAAGTACGGCGGGCGGCTGAGACGCGGAGAAGTTGAGGGGGGCGACGCAGAGTGCGGTAGGCGTTCGGTGGAGACTACGACGGATTCCGTCTTTTCCCTCGATAGTTACAGTACACAACGGGGGGCGACCATGCGCCGGAATTTCGGGACTGTCCAAAGTTAATCTACCTGAAAACAAAGCAGGCTCCAAGTTGCATTACCGGTGGTGCTCGCGATGGCGTGGGCGGCTAACGGTTGCCACAGAGGCTATTTGCCTCGAAAAGAGGAGTTTCAAATTGTAACGGTTGCCACAGAGCTTATTTAGGTTTTTATGCCCCTTTTATGCTGTTTTTTCCTCGGATAAGCCCCGTGGCAACCGTTAGCGAAAAAACAAGGCGAATTTTGCTTGAATAAGCGCCGTGGCAACCGTTAGCCGTTGTGCTCCGTTCTGTGTGCAACCAGAAAATAATGAAGACTTGAACGACGAGATTTCAAGGACGGAGAGGGACGGAAACTGCCGCTGGTCATGCATTGCATACGGGAGGATCCTTTGCTGCTCGCAGGCCCACAGAATTTTTCAGGCCCACAGAATAATAATTATGGTGATTTGGCGGAATTCCTTCGCAAAGCATGGTCAGAACGAAAATGTTAGAAAGTGCGTTCGAAAGCTCGAAAATCCGGGCGAAACGGCCGATAAGAGAGAGGAAAAAGAAACAACGCTGCATGCTGTAAATGGAAATACATGGAGTCCAGTCGAGCAATTGAGGTTAATAGACTTTATACGGTCCTCTTTGCCCAGAGGTAGAGATTAGCGAGTTCGAGGGGCGGGGGGTTCTAAACGGATTATTCACAAACACGTTAAGTGGAGGAATGCGCTTGCACGCCGAAGCTACTAAAGGGAATCGGGGTGGGGCACGTCCGGCAAAACGCCAAATGACCGCCAAAGGGAAACGAGGCATGTCCGGCAACGCCAGATGCCCGTCCCGGCTGCGATCTCTACCGATGCCGTCTGATCATCGGACGAACAAAGGTGGTTCTCCAAAAATTTTCTTTCGCTGCTGCAACCTTTCGCACTATCCGTTCGTCTGGGAAAAGGGTGCAGGGGAGAGAGGGTCTTCCTTGCAAAAAAATTCGACATTATTTCATAGAGTCCGGCAGGATTTTCGGATTTTGCGCGGAATATTAAAAAAGCTGCAATGGAAGGGCAAGGAGGAACAAACGCATGACCGATTCTCAGCTGATCAGAGAAATCAAGGACGGAAACGCCGAGCTTTACGAGGAATTGATGCGGCGCTACGAACGCAAAATTTATGCGTTTGTGTTTCATATGCTCAAAAGCGCCAAGATGGAAGCGGCGGTCGACGATCTCTGTCAGGAAACGTTTTACAAAGCCTACCGCAGCCTCCAAACCTTTCGGGAAGTGGAAGCTTCTTTTTCAACCTGGCTTTATACCATCGCCCGCAATACGGTACTCAGCGAACTTCGCAAACAAAGACACATCAAGGTTTCGCTCGACGAAAGCGGCCATACGCCGCATGCTTCCATCGAGGCGATGCCTGAGCATACGATTCTCCGCAACGAGAAAGTTACCATGGTCCGGGAAGCGATCAACAATTTGCCCGACAAGCAGCGGTCCGCGCTGATTTTGCGGGAATACGACCAGCTCGATTACCAGGAAATCGCCGCCATTCTGGGGCAGACGGTCAGCGCCGTCAAATCCCTGCTGTTCCGGGCGCGGGCAAGCGTCAAGGTGCAGCTGGAGCCGTACTTTGCGGAGCCCATTTTCGATGAGCTTCAAGGGGTGAGCATGAGATGAACTGTGCTCGCGCGGAGGAATTGCTCGCTCTTTATTTCGGCCTTCCGGATGGAGACAGCCGCAAGCTGGAGCTGGAGGAGCATCTCGCCGACTGTCCTTCCTGCGCCGAGGAATTTCGCCTTTGGAAAGAAAGTGCCGAATGGATTGAAGATCTTTCCGGCCTGGACGCCGACTGGTCTTATGAGGAAAGCAGCCCGGAGCCGGCCGCGTCGATGCCGGAGCCGGTTACGGTTAGCGGACGTGTCATGGAACGGATTCAGCAGGATGAATCCTGGCGGCTGGATCCCGGAACATCGCGGTCCTTTGCAATACCGGGCCGGCTGCGCCGGCCGCTGTTCGCGTTTCTCGCGCTTTGTTTTGCCGTCTTTACCATCAGTCTGTTGTATTCGCTCCAGCACAAACCCGCGGAAACGGCCGCCGGAATGGAGACGTCGTCGCTTTACGGTTTTCATCCCGCCGCCGCGTTCTCAGCCTCCGATGACATCGCCGATACCGCGTTGTTTTCCAGCTCCGCCGTGGCGACCACAGGATCGGTTGTGATGGAGCAAATCCGGTTCGGCCAATTTGACCGGACGCCCGACTACTGGATCGTGTTTTCGCTGTTCAGCCTGGTCTGCGCCCTGCTGATTCTCAACTGGATATCCCGAACCCGCGTCTAGAGCGGACGGTCCTCCGACCGAGCCGCCCCGAATGCGGGTTTTTTGTAGTTTTCGGAAGCCTTCTTTTCAAAGGGTTATAGTCTTCTTTCCCTGCGTCCATACTAGAAGAAAACCTTACGGAGGCGATTGGCATGAATCTGGCCGATATGCTGAGCTATGCGGACATTCGTGAACTGGGAGGGATTGCGCAAACCTACGAGCTGAACTGCAACCCGCATTCCAAGCACGAGCTGATCCAGTCCATTCTCGCGGCGGTCGGCGCAAAGGACCGGCTGGAAAGCCAGGTGGGCGGGATGAGCTGGGAAGAAATCCGGTTTTTGAGCTCGCTGCTGTTCGACAAACGGGATTCTTTCAGTCTGGAGGAGCTGACGGCCCGGGTAAAAGGAGGCGTATACGACGCCGCTGCAAAAGAGACCGTCAATCCGCGCGAGCTGATCGGACGCTTCAAGCGGAGAGGCTGGCTGTTCAATGGCCATCATCACAGCAACCGGTATCTGTTTTTGCTGCCGGGCGACCTGAAGGACCGGTTTACGCAGGTCATGGCCCGGCATTTCGCCGCCCGGCTTGAAACCGTGCCGGTAGCGCCGGAGGTTTACCGGGAGGAAACGGAGCTGCTGGCCGACGACCTGCTCCAGCTGCTTCGGTTTGCTTCCCAGAACGAGCTTGCATTAAACGCGGAAGGGTATCTGTACAAGCGGTCCCTTCAGCAAATCCAGGACCGGCTGGCCGTGAGCGAGGACCCGCTGCCAAAGACCGCCTGGCGGTTCGGTTACGGAAGGCGCTTCCGGGAATACCCGGCCCGGTTTTCGTTTCTGTATGATTATTGCTTCTATAACGGGCTTCTGAATGAGACGGCGGACCGGCTGGCCGTAACGGAGTCGGGCCTTCGCCGTGTCCGGGAAAACCGCCGGGAGGATATGAATCAGCTGTACCGGTTCTGGATCCGGTTGTACAAAGGGCCGGTTCCCAACCTGCAGGCGGTCGTGCACTGGACGGCGCTGCTCGCCCGCGAGTGGACCACGCTGGATTCCCTGACCGGAGTGGTCTGTCACTTCCTCAAGGAATTCTACTATGATTCGCCTCAGGCGATTTTTCGGGAGCGGCTGATCCCGATGCTGGTTCACCTCGGACTTCTCCGGATCGGGGAAAGCGGCTCCGCCGGAACGGTCGTCAAGGTGACCAAAGGGGGGCCGGGGCTCATCCGGGGAACCTACGTGCCGGAAGAGGACCGGATCGTGCTGCCCGATTAGCCGCTTTGGCTTTGTTTGACAGCCGACCGGACCGATTGCTATAATCGCCCCACAAACGGATATTCGGGAGGGAGCGCATGCGATATCCATACCGGGGAACAATGCCGTCGGTCGACCGGACGGCTTTCCTGGCCGACGGAGCCAGACTGATCGGGGATGTCACGGTCGGCCGGGATGCAAGCGTCTGGTTTAATGCGGTGCTGCGGGGCGATCTGGCACCGATCCGCATCGGAGCCGAAGCCAACATTCAGGATGGAGCCGTGGGCCATGTGAATACGGCGCAGCCGCTTCTGATCGCCGATCGGGTATCGGTCGGGCACGGAGCGATCATACACGGCTGCACGATCGGAACCGGCTCCCTCATCGGGATGGGGGCGATCGTGCTGAACGGCGCCGAGCTCGGGGACTATACCTTTCTTGCGGCGGGGAGCCTCGTGGCGGAAAGGCGGAAGCTGCCGCCGTACACGCTTTGCGTCGGGTCGCCCGCCAAGCCGCTTCGCGAGCTGACGGAGCAGGACCTCGACCGGATGAAGCGGACGACGGACAGCTACGTGCAGAAAGCAAGGGAGTACCGGGACGAAACGGCCGGCTGGCCGTAAGTCCGACCGGGCCGGCCGAAAGGCGAGGCCTGGTTTTTGCGTTTTGATGAGGAGGAGGGTTTCGGTTGCAGGCGGGTTCATGGTCTTATTTTTGGAGCAAATCATTTTTAACTTCCCGTTTCATGCTGCATGCTTTGTTTTGGATTAATTTGCTCGGCACGGTCTACGGGTATTACTGGTACGGCGGGCAGCTCGCCGAAACGGCGCGTACGAAGCCGCTCTGGACGCTCGTCCTCGTTCCGGACAGCCCGACGGGCAGCCTGTTTTTTACGCTGGCGCTGCTTTTTCTGCTGATCGATTCCTACCGCCGGACGCCCGGCTCCGGGGAAGGGGAAACGCGCCCGGGGGGCTTTCTCCGAAACGCGATTGAAGCGCTTGCCTGCGCGGCGTCCTTTAAATACGGCATCTGGGCCGTCGCTGTCATTGTGGCCGGCAATGCGCAGGGCAGCCCCGTCACCTGGGTGGATTTCATGCTTTCGGCTTCCCATCTCGGCATGGCGGCCGAAGCGCTTTTGTTCAGCCGGTTTTTCCGTCTTACGCCTGCCGCGCTGGGGATTGGCGCCCTATGGGTATTTGCCAGCGATGCGGTCGACTACACGATGGGCGTCTATCCGAATCTGCCCTCCGTACTGGAGGACCGGATCGGTCTTGTCGCGGCGCTTACGTGCCTGCTCAGCGCGTTGACGGTGACTCTTTTCGCGGTAATTGCCCGAAGGACAAGACGATCATAAATGGGGACATCCCTCCATATGCATGAGAGTGGAGGGGTTGCCATGGACGGAAGTAGGAAGAAAACCCGGAAACTCCGGTTGACCGCTTTGGTTTTGTGCTTGGGCCTGGCGCTGCTGGCCGGCTGCACGCACGAAACCCGGGCGCCCGAAGGAGCGACGGCCGTTACGTCCGAAACATCGGCGGACATTTTGCTGCTGGACCGGATGGCGACGGAAGCGGAAACGCATGCCAAAGCCGACCGTTTGGCCGAAGCCAGGGCGGAGCTGAACGGACTCGCGGAGCAGGTGGCCCGCACCACCTTCGCCGGCGCCGCGGGCGTGGAAGGCATCCGGTCCTTGACGGACGCGGTGCTGGAAGCGCAGAAAAGCTTGAACCGCGTCGTCTATTCCAAGGAAGACGCGCTGCTTGCGATTGGAAAAGTGCGTCTCGTCACGGATGCGATGGCCCATCCCGAAGCGCCGATGTGGAAACGTTACTACAAGCTGTTGAAAGACGCGGCCGGACGGATTGAGCAGGCTGCGGCGGAAAGCCGGAGGGAGGAAGCCGCGCGGGCGCTGGCGGAGCTCCGGAACGGGTACTTGACGGTTCGGCCCGCCCTTACCGTGAAGGGGGCCTCCGCCCGGATCGCGGCGATGGATTCACTGCTGGTGTTTTTGCACAAGGAAATCGAAGAGGGGCGAACGGGCACCGAGGCATTCCAGGCAGCGGCCAAAAAGCTTGACGACGCACTGGACCTCTTGTTTGGTGAAAGGGAGGAAAGCACCGCTTACCTTCCGCTTTCCGGAGCCGATCATCCTCTTCTGTGGACCTCCGGCATCGGGGCGGTGTTGGCTGCGGCGCTCAGCTTTGCCGCATGGCGCATGTTCCGGTTTGAAAAGCGGGTGGCCCGTGTGATGCGGGAACGGCCGGACGGAAAAAACGATTGAGAGCGGGCGAATGAACGCAAAACGCCGTTGACGGGAAGGTCCTTTTGCTTGGGACCCCGGCAAACGGCGTTTTTGCGTCCGCTGTGGTACGGCGGCAAGGCGATAAAGCTGGCGTACCGTCAGGATTTTTCCTCGCGGAAGCCTTCTCCGAGAACATCGTGGACGTTGCCGATGATCATAAAAGCTGCAGGGTCCAGCTCATGCACCAGCGATTTGAGCCGGCTGACCTCGTGGCGGGCGACGACACAATAAAGCACGTTTTTGGGCTGCTTCGAATACCCGCCCCGTGCCGGGAAAAGCGTAACGCCTCGTTCCAGCTCCACGGTAATCCGGTCGGCCAGCTTCTCGGTATGGTCCGATACGATGGTAAACGACCGGGCGGTATAGCCGCCTTCCGTGATGAAATCGATGACCTTGGAACCGACAAATACGGCAACCAGCGTGTAGAGTATTTTCTCCTTCGGGAGGTAGAGCAGGGAGGCGCCGATGATGACGATGTCCATGACAAGCATGATCTGCCCCATGCTCCAGCCTCTCCAGCGGTTCAGCAGCCGGGCGATGATGTCCACGCCCCCCGTCGTGCCGCCGCTGCGGAAAACGATCCCGAGGCCTCCGCCGATGGAAAGCCCCGCGTAAAGCGTCACCAGAAAATAATCTTCCCGGGAAGCGAACGGGGTCAGCCATCCGTGCTCGATCAGCAGCTCGAACAGGCGGAGGAAAAAGGAAAGCGAGACGATCCCGAACAAGGTGTAGATCATGGACCGCCCGCCGAAAATGCGCAGCCCCAGCAAAAACAGCGGCACGTTCAGCACAAGTGTCGTCAAGGCCGGCGAGATGTCCGCCGCGTAACGCAAAAGGAGCGAGACGCCGGTGATGCCGCCTTCCATCAGTTCGTTGGGAATGACAAAGTAGTTAATGCCGAATCCGTAAATCGCCGTTCCGAGCAAAATGCCCCCCAGGCGCTGTAGAAGCTTGATCGTCAAGCGTGCTTTCATTCTTTTGGCTCCTGTTCCATGAAGTATCCGAGTCGGCTATATTATACCTTACTTTGCCGGATTGGTTCGATTGTTTTCCGTTTGGCTTTGCGTTAACATGGAGAATAAAGAATGAACGGCCGTCCGAACCGGCTGCCGGTTCAGGAGGTCCTGGAGGGAACAACGTGGAGGAAAAGTCCCTGGCGGAGCTGCAGCGCGAGGTGGACCGCTACATATCGCAATTCAAGGAAGGGTACTTCGGGCCGATGTCGCTTCTCGCCCGCATGACCGAAGAGGTCGGCGAGCTGGCGAGGGAGATCAGCCACGAATTTGGCGACAAACGCAAAAAGCCGGACGAAGCCGACAATTCCATCGCCATGGAGCTGGGCGATATCCTGTTTATTGTCATCTGCTTCGCCAACTCCCTCGGCATCGACCTGACCGAAGCGCATGACCGCGTCCTGCACAAGTTCAACACGCGCGATGCCGGACGCTGGACCCGGCTGGACACCGATTCCGAATAATACACATATGCTGTACCATCAGACCTTGGCCCGCTGCTGCGGCGTAGGGAGGGTGGACGGTGAACCAGGCAAATCAGCGGATTCAGGAAGCATACGAGGCGATTTTAAGCGGGGATTACGAAAGAGCCGTGCTGTGTTTCGAAAAGGCGATCGAAGCGGAGCCGGCCAACCCCGACTATTATTACCGGTTGTCGGTCACGTGCGCCCGAAGCGGCAAGCTCGAGCGCGCGCGGCTGGCGGCGGAGGCCGCCTGCAGGCTGGCGCCCGGGCATGAAGGGTTTCGGCAGCACCTCGGCCATGTGGAAGCTTTGCTTCTGGTGAACGCAGCGCGCCACAAGCTGGACCGGAACGGCACCGCCGCCGCAGGAGAAGCGGTCCGGCTGCTGAGGCAGGCGCTCCGCCTCGATCCGCTTCATACGGAAGCCCACCTTCTTCTCGCGGCCGTTTATGAAGAAGTCGGAGACAACGCTTCCGCCATACAAGCAGCCAAAGAGGCTCTGCGTTTGACCCCCAACCATCCGGAGGCGGCAAGGCGCCTCGCGCGCTTGATATCTTCCAACAAATAGCAACCTATACTAAGCAAAAGAGACGGAGTGGAGCACGATGGCAAATGCGAAGGAAATCATTTCGGTAGCCGTGGCGGGCGCGGCCGGCAGAATGGGACGGGAGGTTGTCAAGCTGGCGCTGACGGACAAGGAATTGAAGCTGGCCGCCGCTTTGGACCGTTCGGGAGAAGGAACGGACGCCGGACTTTTGGCCGGAGCGGGCAATGCCGGCGTTCCGGTTCAGACCGACCTGGAGCTTGCGCTGGTGGAGGCGAAGCCGGATGTGCTGGTCGATTTCACGGTGCCCCACACGGTGATGGACAACGCGCGGACCGCAATCCGCCACGGCGTGCGGCCGGTCATCGGCACAACCGGGCTGACGCCCGAGAACCTGGAAGAGCTGGACAAGCTTGCTTCTGCCCAGGGGATCGGCGTCGTGGTCGCGCCCAATTTTTCCATCGGCGCCATCCTGATGATGCAGTTTGCGGCCCAGGCGGCCAAATATATGCCCCATGTAGAAATTATCGAATACCACGGGGATCAAAAGCTGGATGCCCCCTCGGGCACATCGGTCAAGACGGCGGAGCTGATCGCCGAAACCCGGCAGGAATTCCGTCAGGGCAATCCCGACGAGAAAGAATTGATTGAAGGAGCGCGGGGCGGCTTGTACGAAGGGTTCCGCATTCACAGTGTCCGTCTGCCCGGCATTTTCGCGCAGCAGGAGGTCGTTTTCGGCGGCTACGGCCAAACGCTCAAAATCCGTCACGATAGTTACGACCGGGCGGGCTATATGCCGGGCGTCGCCATCGCGGTCAAAAAAGTAATGAACCTGAAGGGGCTTGTTTACGGCTTCGAGCATCTTCTCGATTAGATCTTTTATTAGCAGCTGCATCCTCATCAGTCTCCATATGCAAAGGAAGTGGACAAGTTGGGTCTTGATATCGCCTTTATCGCTCACGATCGCATGAAAGAAGAAATGGTTAACTTTGTCACCGCTTATCGCCATGTGTTCGCCATGGATCACCGCCTGTATGCTACCGGCACGACCGGCAAACGCATTATGGACAAAACCGGGCTTCCGATCACCCGCTTTATGTCGGGACCGCTCGGCGGAGACCAGCAGATCGGCGCGCTGGTCGCCCGCAATGTGATGGACCTGGTGATATTCCTGCGCGATCCGCTGACGGCGCAGCCCCACGAGCCTGACATCACGGCGCTGCTTCGCCTTTGCGACGTCCAGGGCATCCCGCTGGCGACAAACGTCGCGACGGCGGAGCTGCTAGTCCGCGCGCTGGAAAGAGGCGAATTCGCCTGGCGGGAAGTCGTGCACAAATACAAAGGCGATCCGGGGGAGACGGAATGACCGGAACGCTTGACCTTCTTGTCATCGGCGCGCACGCCGACGACGCCGAAATCGGCATGGGCGGCACCATCGCAAAGCATGTCCGGGAGGGGCGCTCGGTTGCCGTGTGCGACCTCACCCGTTCGGAAATGTCTTCGAACGGCACGGTTGAGCGGCGGGCCCGCGAGGCGGCCGCCGCCTCGGAGGTGCTTGGCCTTACGGAAAGAAGCAACCTCGGTCTCCCGGACCGGGGCTTGTTTCTGTGCCGGGAGCACATTGAAGCGGTGGCGATGGAAATCCGCCGATTGCGGCCGAGAATTGTGTTCGCCCCCTATTGGGAGGACCGCCATCCCGACCATGTCGCCGCCAGCCGCATCGTCAGCGAAGCCGTCTTTACCGCCAAGCTTCGCCGGTACCGTCCCGAGGTGGAGCCGGTTACCGTCAAGGCGGTTTACTTTTACTATATAAACGACATCGGCCAGCCTGATGTTCTGGTGGATGTTTCGTCTGTCCATGAAGTCAAGATGCGCGCGCTCCGCGCTTATGCAAGCCAATTTGAAAAGGAGCCGGAGGCCGATGCGGTCGCGACCCCTTTAAACCAAGGTTATCTGGAACGGGTGGAAGCGCGCGACCGGGTTTTGGGCGGTGCAAGGCAGCTGGCTTATGCCGAAGGCTTCGTCAGCAAGCTTCCCTATCTCGCCGAACGGTTCGTGTAAAGCGTCCCATCCGGTTCCGCCATCCCCGCTCAAGGAGGAGCACACTTGAAGGATAAATTAAAAATCGGCATCACCTGCTATCCTACGCTGGGCGGTTCGGGGGTTGTGGCAACCGAGCTCGGAAAGCTGATGGCCGAGAAAGGCCACGAGGTCCACTTCATCACGCACAGCATGCCTTTCCGGCTCGGACGTTATCACCGCAACATTTATTTTCACGAGGTGGAGGTCAGCGACTATTACGTGTTCCGCTACCCGCCTTACGATTTGGCGCTGGCCAACAAACTGGCCCAGGTGGCCCAGTCGCAAAAGCTGGATTTGCTTCACGTGCATTACGCCATCCCGCATGCCGTATGCGCGCTTCTTGCCCGGCAGATGACGGGAAACGGGCTGAAGATCGTCACCACTCTGCACGGAACGGACATAACGGTGCTGGCGCAGGACGGCTCGCTCAGCAATCTGATCGGATACGCCATTAACGAGAGCGACGCCGTAACGGCCGTTTCGGGCGACCTGATCCGGGAGACGCGCCAGCTGCTCGGCATCGAGCGGCCGATCGATCTGGTCTACAATTTTGTAGACAAGCGGGTGTTCTACCCGCGTGACGCGGCGGCTTTGCGGCGCGAATTCGCCCGCGACGACGAGAAAATTTTGCTGCACATGTCCAACTTCCGCCCGGTCAAACGGGTGATGGATGTGGTGGACGTATTTGCCCGCGTGCATGAAGAGGTGCCTTCCAAGCTTCTGTTTGTCGGAGAGGGGCCGGAGCTCAGCCGGGTAACCGCCCGCGTGCGGGAGCTCGGGCTCGAAGACCGGGTGCTGTTCTGCGGGAAGCAGGACGACGTGGCGGAAATTCTCTCCGCTTCGGATGTCATGCTGCTCCCGTCCGAAAAGGAAAGCTTCGGGCTCGTCGCCCTGGAAGCGATGGCGTGCGGCGTGCCGACCGTCGGCTCGATTGCGGGCGGCATCCCCGAGCTGATCGAGAACGGAGAAAGCGGCTTTCTGTCGCCGATCGGCGACACGGCTTCGATGGCGGAGCAGACCATCCGGCTGCTGCGGGACGAAAAGCTTTATGAGCGCATTTCCGCCAACTGCATCGAGCGCGCCCGCATGACATTTTGTAATCAAAAAATCGGCCGCCAGTATGAGGAGATCTATTACCGCGTGCTGGGCGTTCCCTATGACGGGAACGGACGCGGCGAGACGGAAGCCGCTTGCCGATGAGCCCGAACGGCGGAGCGATGAAAGCCGAAGCGGTCCGCGTGCTGAAGCGTCTGGAGGAGGCGGGCCACCAGGCGTATTTTGTCGGCGGCTTCGTCAGAGACAGCATGCTCGGGCGGCCGATCAAGGACATCGACATCGCAACCGGCGCTCTTCCGGAGCAGGTCATGGAGCTGTTTCCGTCCGTGCTCCCGACGGGGTTGAAGCATGGAACGGTTACGGTCCGCTCGGGCGGCTTCGGCTTTGAAGTCACGACATTTCGCAAGGAATCCGATTATACGGATCACCGGAGACCGTCCGCAGTCGAATACGTATCGGATCTGGAGGAAGACTTACGGCGCAGGGATTTCACGGTTAACGCCATGGCCATGGACTGGAAGGGCGTGCTTCACGATCCGTTTGACGGCCGGGGCGACCTGGACGCGGGCATTTTGCGCGCCGTGGGAGAGCCCGAGGAACGGTTTCGCGAGGACGCCCTGCGGATGCTTCGCGCCGTGCGGATCGCGGCCGAATTCTGCTTTTCCATTGAAGCTGGCACCTGGGAAGGACTCCTTTCCTGCACGCGCCTGCTTCGTCATGTGGCGATGGAGCGGGTACGGGCCGAGCTGGAGCGCATGATCAGCGGAAACGATCCGTACCGCGGAATTTGCCTGCTTGTCGCCAGCCGTCTGCTGCGCCACACCAAAAAACGGCTTTCCTTCCCGCTCGCCCAGTGGCCGGCCGACCGGCAGCCGCCCGCTGTTCTGAAGGAGCTTTCCCGGCTCGCCCCGCCGGACCGCTGGCTTCTCCTGGCGAAAGCGTTCCGCCTTGAACCGGAGACGGTGCAGGAGGACTGGCCGGCGCTCGCTTTCCCGGCGGCGGAGACCGCCCGGACGGCCGCCTTTCTCGGACTTGACCGTTACCTGGGACAGGCCGGGAAAACCGGTCTGGAGCCGGATGCCGCGCTCAAGAAAGGCGTGCTGTACTTCGGAGCACCGGCCGCCGTTTCTTGGCTGTCGGCAGCTTCGCTTTACCGGGACACGGGACGGCTGAACGAGCTGCTGGAAGGCGGGCCCGAGACGTTTGCGGCTGTTTTGGCCGACCATGGAAGCCGATTCGTGGCTGAAATGCCGGTTCAGGAAGTGCGTGGACTGGCGGTCGGCGGAGGGGAGCTTGCGGAGGCGGCCGGCAAGCCGCGCGGCCCTTGGCTCGGCAAAACGCTCCGTCGCCTGCTGGAAGAGACGGCGCTCGGCAAGGTCGCAAATGAAAAAGCCGCTCTTCTCGCCCTTGCTAGGGAATGGCTTGAGCGTGGCGATACGGAAGGAAGCAACGAGTAGGAGGAAAAAGCGTCATGACGGATACAATGGATTGCAGAGACGCGGCGCTTCCGTTCGGCCGTTTGGAGGAACGGCTGCAAACGAGTGTGTTCGGCCGCAGCTTGAAGCGGTTCGACCGTCTTGGCTCCACCCAGGACGAAGCCGCCCGCTGGGCGGCGGAAGGTGCCCCTCACGGTGCGCTGGTGCTTACGGAGGAGCAGGTGAACGGCCGGGGCCGGCAGGGCCGCGTCTGGCATTCGCCTTATGGAAAAGGCGTCTGGATGAGCATGGTGCTGAAGCCGTCCGCACCGCTTGCCTATCCCCCGCAGCTTACGCTGCTCACGGCTGTAGCCTTGTGCCGGTCCGTCCGCCGTTTCACGGGGGTGGAGGCCGGGATCAAATGGCCGAACGACCTGCTCGCGGGTGGCCGGAAGCTTTCGGGCATCCTGCTGGAAACGGGAGCCGCCGCGCACGGAGAAACGGCCATCATCGCCGGTGTCGGCATCGACGTCAACCTGGAACCCGCGGATTATCCGGAGGAGCTGAGAAGCAAGGCGACCTCGCTGCGCATCGAAAGCGGAAGGTGCATCGACCGTAATGTGCTGGTGTGTGAGTTTCTCAAGGAATGGGAAGACTTGTACGAGCTTTACCTGCGGGCAGGCTTTTCACCGATCCGCACCCTGTGGGAAACCCACAGCGTAACGCTCGGCGGCGAAATCCTGCTGCTGCTGCCGGACGGAGAGGCTCCCGCGGAGGCGGTCAGGCTCGACGATACGGGCGCTCTGGTGGCATGCGACCGGAACGGCAAGGAACATCGGCTCTACTCGGGTGAGCTTCGCTCCCGTCCGGAAAAAATCATGTGATTTCCAGTCCCGTGTTTGTTATAATGGGTCCCAGGAGGCGGTATCGATACGAATCGCACTCCAGGCCCGTTTTTATTGGATAAGGATCACGCATTGTTGGAATGGCGAATTCTGCTCTGAGCCGCAAGGACCGAGACAGAGAGCTCATGCCCACACAGTTTCTTTGTGTATGGATGACCTTTCGGTTTGGGCCGAAAGGTTTTTTATGTTTCCGGAACGGGACCCCTGGACTGTACCGCGCTTCCACATGGAATGGAGGTAATGGACATGCAAGACCGCAAACCGGTCACGACCCTCAAGCTTCGCAAAATGAAACAGGACGGCATCCCGATTTCCATGGTGACCGCCTACGATTACCCGTCCGCCCGGCTGGCGGACGAAGCGGGAATCGATATGCTTCTGGTCGGCGATTCCCTCGGGAACGTCGTCCTTGGCTACGATTCAACGCTGCCGGTTACACTGGAGGACATGATTCACCACAGCAAGGCCGTTACCCGCGGTGCCGCCAACAGCTTCGTGGTGACGGACATGCCGTTTATGACCTATCACGGGAGTCTGGACAATACGCTGGCGAACGTGGGCCGGATCATGCGGGAGGCCGGAAGCAAGGCCGTGAAGATGGAAGGCGGACGGGAGATTGCCGGAGCGGTGGAGGCTGTCGTTAAAGCGGGCGTGCCCGTGGTCGGCCATGTCGGGCTGACGCCGCAGTCCGTCCACCAATTGGGCGGCTACCGCATTCAAGGACGCAACCAGGACCAGATCGACAAGCTGATCGATGATGTAACGGCCCTCGAGCAGGCCGGCGCATTCATGATTGTGCTGGAGCTGGTGACGGAGGAAGTCGCCGCCGACATTACGTCCCGGTTAAGCGTGCCGACCATCGGCATCGGATCGGGAGCGGGCTGCGACGGACAAGTGCTGGTGTTCCATGACCTGCTTCAGTACGGGCCCGAATCGGCGCCCAAGCGGTTTGTCAAAACCTACGCCAACCTGGGCGAACAAATCCGGGAAGGCTTGCGCGCATATGGGGAGGACGTGAAAAACCGGCGTTTTCCCGGCAAGGAACACGGCTTTTCAAAAGAAAGCCTGAGCGGAGGCGCCAAAAAGACGGCTGAAGAAAGCCGCGGCGCCAAACCGGAAGAACCCGGGACGCTGTACGGCGCCTTCGGCAAGTGAGGAGTGCAGACCGATGGAAGTTATCGGAACGATAAAGGAATTGCGCGCAGCGCTCAAAAAGCGGCGGATGAACGGGGAAACGGTCGGCCTGGTGCCGACGATGGGGTTTCTCCATGAAGGACATGCCAGCCTGATCCGCCGGGCTGCGGAAGAAAACGATACGGCGGTAGTCAGCATCTTTGTGAATCCGACCCAGTTCGGACCGAACGAGGATTTTGACCGGTACCCGCGGGATACCGAAGGGGATCTGGAGAAAGCGCGGAACGCCGGGGCCGCATACGTATTTTTGCCGGATGCGGCCGAAATGTATCCCCGTCCGCCATTTACCGCCGTTTCGGTGGGCGGGCTGACGGGAAAGCTGTGCGGCGCTTCGCGCCCCGGGCATTTTGACGGCGTAGCCCTTGTCGTCAGCAAGCTGTTTCATATTGTACAGCCGGACCGCGCCTATTTCGGGATGAAAGATGCCCAGCAGGTGGCGGTGATTCAAACCATGACCGAAGACCTCAACCTGGATGTCGAAATTGTACCGTGCCCCATCGTGCGGGACGCGGACGGACTGGCGCTCAGCTCGCGCAACGTTTATTTGTCGGCGGAGGAACGGAAGGAAGCGCTGGCCCTTTCCCGCTCCTTGGCCCAGTCGGAGAGTTGGCTGGAAGAGGAAAAGGGAGATCCCGGCCGGTTGAAGGAACGGATCCGGGAGGCGATTGCCGCGTCCCCGCTTGCCGACATTGATTATGTCGAGGTGCTGACCTATCCGGAGCTTCAGCCTTCCGCCGTGTCTGTTTCAGGAGAATGGAAGGAAACCGACCGATGGATTGTCGCGCTTGCCGTCCGGTACGGCAAAACGCGGCTGATCGACAATCGTTTGCTGGCCGTCCCGCGCCCGAGCGCACCTAAGGCTTGATGAAAAGGGAGGAGAAGCCCGATGTTTCGAACCATGATGAAATCTAAGCTGCACCGCGCCACCGTCACGGAAGCCAACCTGAACTATGTCGGGAGCATTACCATTGACGAGGATCTGCTGGAGCTTTCCGATCTGTATCCGAACGAGAAGGTGCAAATCGTCAACAATAATAACGGCGCCCGTCTGGAAACTTACACCATTCCCGGTCCGAGGGGCTCCGGCGTCATCTGCCTGAACGGGGCCGCCGCGCGTCTGGTGCAGCCCGGCGACAAAGTAATCATCATCTCCTACGCGATGATGTCCGAAGAGGAAGCCAGAACACATCAGCCGAAGGTCGTTATTCTGGACGACGAGAACCGTCCCGTGGAAACCGCCTATACCGAGAAGCATTCCACGGTGCTGGTCTAATTCGCCGGAACGGCCCGGATTTTCCGGATAAATGCACTTTTATTGGCCGTCCGGCTCCGGTATGAAACCGCCCCTCCCGGCGCACAATGAGGGTACGACCAAAGGCCATCAGGCGGGGAGGGACGGCATGTTCCGGGAAATCTTCGAAACGATGAACGAAGCCCTCGACGAAATCCTTTCCGAATACGCCGAAGCAGGGGCGGACCGGGAAGCCGAGCTTGGAGAACGCTTTTCTATGCTGAAGTCGATGAGCGACTGCTGCCTGGAGGAATGGCTGCGTTTTGAAGAAAGGCTCTCGGCCTGCCGGAGCCAGCTGCTCGGTTCGGGTTCCGCGGCGCTGGCCGACTCCGATCTGGACGGCGGTCAGCCGGTGTCCGAGCATTTTATCAAAGGCCAGGGCTTTTACAAGCTGTACATGTTCGACAAGGCCGTCGCCGAATTCGCGGCGCTTGTCCGCGAGAAGCCGGACTTCATTCTCGGCCGCGTTTACCTGGCGATGGGATACCTTCGATTAGGTGAGCTGGACGAGGCTTACCGGCATTTTCATCTGCTGGTTCCGCTGACGAATAACGCCAAGCTGAAAGCTATTTCCTATAACGCCATGGGCTGCATTCAGGTACACAACCAGAACATGGAGCAGGCTTACGGATATTTTAAACTGGCGGACCTGACCGATTCCTCGTTTATGGAACCGGCCTTCTGGAGCAAGGAATTTTGGCCTTACCGCAGGAAACAGTAAGCGGGCCGCCATTTGCAAAACCGACTGGGCTCTCGTAGACTCCGGTCGTTTTTTCTTTTGTGCGAAATCGGATTGTGGTATGCTTAGGGGAGCGGGAGAAGGGATTTGATAAGCGGCAATGAAATTCGCGGTATTGGATTTTGAAACGACCGGAGGCCAGCCGACTGATTCCATCATTCAGGTTGGTCTTGTTCTTATAGAGGAAGACCGGATTGGAAAGCGTTATGCGTCCTATGTTAATCCCGGGACGCCGATCCCCCCGTTTATCACCGCTTTAACGGGGATCGACGACGAAACGGTGAAGGACGCGCCCGCGATCGATCAGGTCATCATGGAGATGCAGCCGCTTTTGCAGGACAGCATCCTGGTCGCTCATAACGTAGGGTTTGATTTGGCTTTTTTGCAGCGGGCTCTTGAAGCCTGCGGATATTTCAAGTTCGGCGGGCCGGTTCTCGATACAATGGACCTGCTCCGCATCTGCTACCCCGATTTGTCCAGTCTTTCCCTCGGCAACGTTACGGAAGAGCTGGGCATCTCCCATGACCGGCCTCATCAGGCGGATTCCGACGCGGAAGCGACCGCGGAGCTCTGGCTGAAGTGCGTGTCCCGGTTTCAGGAGCTCCCGCTTCTGACGGTCCAGCGCATTGAGGCGCTGTTTCGGGAGGATTCCTCCGATCTCGGCTGGTTCCTTCGCGAGCAATGCGCCCGGAAGGAGCAGTCGGTCGCCGCCGAGCCGGAAGCGCAGCAGCATTTCCGCCAATTCGCTTTGAAGGCGGAGGACTGGGGCGAAGAGGAATGGGAGCGCGACGAGAAGGAAGCCCGTGAAACGCTGGGCGATTCCTTTGAAGCTTTTCACGAGGGCGTCAAGAAGAAGCTGCAGGCCAAATTTCCTGCATATGAAGAGCGGGAGGCGCAGAACCGCATGTCCGCGGAGGTTGCCGCCGCGTTCGAGGGGGAAGAGCACCTGCTGGTCGAGGCGGGTACGGGAACCGGGAAATCGCTCGGGTACCTGCTGCCGGCGCTCTATTACGGCATTCGTGAAAGCAAAAAAATGGTCGTCAGCACGCACACGATCAACCTGCAGGAGCAGCTGCGGCAAAGGGACCTGCCTCTTTTGCACGAAGTTTTCCCCGTCCCGTTCCGGGCGGCGGTCTTGAAGGGTAGAAGCCATTACCTGTGCCTCCGCAAGTTCGAGCAGAAGATCGTGTACGAGGAGTTTGACAACGGCCGGGAAGATCTGGTCACCGCGGCGCAAATGCTGGTTTGGCTCAGCCTCACCGAACGCGGTGAAGACGAGGAGCTGCACTTTGGAGGCCGGGGAGCCGATTTCTGGCGGTCGGTCATGAGCGACGCGGATTCCTGCCAGAACCGCAGCTGCCCCTGGTTTAAAAAATGCTTCTATCATCGCGCCCGCTACGATGCGGGCGAGGCGGATGTGGTCATCACGAACCATTCGCTTTTGTTTACCGACATGAAGGCGGAGCACCGGATTCTTCCGGGCTACAAGCAGCTCGTGGTGGATGAAGCGCACAATTTCGAAGAAGTGGCCGCCAAGCACCTTGGACTGGAAGTTTCCTGGCATGCTTTTGTGAACGGGCTCACTTGGCTTTACAAGGACAGCCGGCTGGGTCAGCTCCCTCTGCTTCGCCAGCGCATCGTGCACGACGACAATTTGTCGGCCGACAAAGCGGGCGTGCTCTGCGAATCGATTGACGAGATGTATCCTCTGTTTGCGGACATCCGCGAGCGGTGGGACAACTGGATGTCGCGACTGTACGAGCGGATGGCGGGAGGTGCGGGCGATACGGGAGAGAACGCCCTGGTATTCCGGCTGACCGACGACCGCAAGCCGGCCGGCTGGGCGGAGCTGACCGAAGCGCACGAGGACCTCGATCGGCTTCTGGCGAAGCTGCTGAAGCAGCTGGACAAACTGCTCGCGCCGCTCAAGGAGGAGCCGGACCGGTCGGAGCTGCAAAGCCTTGCCACCAACCTTTCGGGCGGCGTCAAGGAGCTGGCCCGGCTGCGCGACAACCTGCGCTTTTTCGTTGCCCAGAACGATGCGGGCTTTGTTTACTGGATTGAAGGCAACCACCAGCACAAAATGAAGTCGCTGCAGCTCATGTCCGTTCCCATCGATGTCAGCCCGATGCTGAAGGCGCATTTCTTTGATCAAAAGGAAAGCGTCGTGCTGACCTCCGCCACGCTGTCGGTCGGCAAAACGTTCGATTACACCATCGATCAGCTCGGGCTGCGGGAGGCGGCGGAGGACAACCGGCTCCGGGAGGTGCAGCTGCCTTCGCCGTTCAATTACCGGGAGCAGGCGCTGGTCGTTATCCCGCGCGATTTCCCGGTGCTGAAGGGAATGAAAGGCGAGGCCGAGTTTACGGCCGCGCTGGTGGAATCGCTCGCCGAGGTGGCGCGCGAAACCAAAGGGCGCATGCTGGTGCTGTTCACTTCCTACCGGATGCTGAAGCAGGTGCACGGAGAGCTGCGCGAGCGGCTCACGCCCGACGGCATCCAGGTATTGGGGCAGGGCATGGACGGCGGAAGCCGAAGCAAGCTGGTCCGGCTCTTTCAGGCGAACGGCAAAACCGTTCTGCTTGGAACGAGCAGCTTCTGGGAAGGGGTCGACATTCCCGGCGAAGCGCTGAGCTGCCTGGCGATCGTCCGGCTGCCGTTTCAGCCGCCGAACCATCCGGTGGTGGAAGCCAAATGCGACCGCATCAAACAGAAAAACCAGAATCCGTTCATGAAGCTTTCCGTGCCGCAGGCCGTCATCCGTTTCAAGCAGGGCTTCGGCCGGCTGGTGCGCCGCGAAAGCGACAAAGGCATTGTGATCGTGTACGACACAAGGATTCTGGAAACCTATTACGGAAAGCATTTCTTATACTCGCTGCCGGGACCCAAAATTGAGCATATGAATGCCAAGCAACTGGTGCCGAGAATTTCGCAATGGATGGAAGGGGTTAACGAATGAAGACGACGGAGAAAATCTCGGAAGCGGTAGTCCGCAGACTGCCGGTATACCTGCGCTATTTAAGCGAGCTTCATGCCAATGGCGTGCAGACCGTTTCCTCTCAGGACCTGGGACGCAGACTGGATCTGAATCCCGCCCAAATTCGCAAGGATTTGGCCTACTTTGGGGATTTCGGCAAAAAGGGCATTGGCTATGACGTCGAATACCTGATTGAGAAAATACGTCAGATCCTGAAGCTGGACCGGGAAATCGCCGTCGCTTTGGTCGGAGCCGGGAACCTGGGGAAGGCGCTCAGCAACTACAACGCCTACCTGAAGGACAACATGCACATTGTCGCCCTGTTCGACGCCGTTCCGGAAATTGTCGGCACGAAGATCAATCACCTGACGGTCCAGCCTATCGAGGAAATGAAAGATACGGTGCGCCAGCAGAACATCCGGGTCGGCATCATCACCGTCCCCGGATCGGAAGCGCAGGGCGTCGCAGACGATCTTGTTGCCGCCGGCGTCGAAGCGATTCTCAATTTTGCGCCTTCCATCATTAAAGTGACTCCGAACGTGCGCGTGCATTATGCCGATTTTACGACGGAGCTGCTGAGCCTGGCGTATTACCTGGATTAATCGTTTCTTCCCAATGAAAACGCCGCGATCCGTAAGGGATCGCGGCGTTTTGTGTATCCGCGTCTGCCGTCTCAGGCGTAACGCAGGATGATGCTTTCGAGTATATTGGCGACGCCTTCGCAGGCGTCGGTCGCTTTTTCCAGGCGCTCGTACAGCTCCTTGATTTTGAAATCCGTGTAGGGGTCTTTTTGCTCGGTGAAAATTTTGCGAATGCCCTCGCGCATGAGGCGGTCGCCTTCGTTCTCCAGGCTGTTGATTTGCACGGTATGCTCGGAGATCTGATCGTATTTCTTCTTGGAGAGCAGGTGGAACGCTTCGACGATATGCTCGCAGGCCTTCACAATCACTTCGGCGAATTTTCGCATGTAGTCGTCGGAGGCTTCGATGTTCAGATAGTCGAATTTGGCGATCGTTTCTTCGATGTAGTCCATGACATCGTCCATTTTGTTCGCCAGTTCCATGATGTCCTCCCGGTCGAGAGGGGTGATGAACACTTTATTTAACCCGCGGTAAATCATATGGGTGATGTTGTCGCCCTTGTGTTCAAGATCCTTCAATTGGTCGATGTAAGCCACCGGCGGCTTCGAGCCGCTCATTGCTTCGCGGAACATTTTGGCCGCCACGAGCGTGTTGTCTGCGGATTCCAGCAGCAGCTTGAAAAAATCGGTATCTCCCTTTTTCTGAAACATGTAGGTTTAGCCTCCCGTTTATATATGACCCCGTTGCTCCTTATGTTAAGGTATCATAAAGAGAGCGGGCCGCGCAATGAGGACGCCCCTTCGCCACGGTTTCGTCAACTCTTGTCCGGAAGCCTTGCTTTTGCCCCGCCGGCGTTGTACGCTCTAGAAAAACGGATAGCAGAAAGGAAACGATCCCTTTGGCCCGATTGTTGATCAAAAACGGCATTTTTCTGACTCCGGATGCGGAGTCTCCCGTACTGCGCGGAAATATGATTGTGGCAGACGATAAAATTGAATGGCTCGGACCCGAGCTTTCCCCGGAGCAGCTTGCCTCCGGCTTTGACGAAGTGGTGGACGGCAGCCGCCGGCTGTACATGCCCGGACTAGTCAACACCCACGGACATGCGGCGATGTCGCTGCTTCGGGGCGTAGGCGACGACCTGGCCCTCCAGGTTTGGCTGGAAGAGAAAATGTGGCCCAACGAAGCGAAATTTACGGCGGGCGACGTAAGAATAGGCACCCTGCTTTCCATTGTGGAAATGCTCAAATCGGGCACGACGACGTTCGTCGACATGTACGATCATATGGATGAAGTGGCCCGCTCGGTCGAGCTGTCGGGCATGCGGGCCTGTCTCACGCGGGGCGTCATCGGGCTCTGCCCGCCCGAGGTGCAGGACGTCAAGCTGCGTGAAGCGGCCGCCTTCGCCCGCAGCTGGCATGGCGCCGCAGGGGGCCGGATCACGGCGATGATTTCGCCGCACGCACCCTATACCTGCCCGCCGGACTATATCGAGAAGCTGGTGGAGCTGTCGTACGAGCTGGATCTTCCGATGCACACCCACATGTCGGAAACCGCGCGTGAGGTGGAGGAAAACGAAAGGGCCTACGGGCTCCGGCCGGTCGAGCATCTGGAGAAGCTGGGCGTGTTTGACCGTCCGTGTCTTGTCGCGCATGCCGTTCATTTGAACGACAAGGAAATTGAAATTTTGGCCCGCCGCGACGTCCGGGTTTCCCACAACCCCGGCAGCAACCTGAAGCTGGCAAGCGGCATCGCGCCTGTGACCAAGCTTCTCGCCGCCGGTGTGAAGGTATCGCTCGGGACGGACGGCTCCGCCAGCAATAACAACCTCGACATGTTCGAGGAAATGCGCCTGGCCGCTTTGCTGCACAAAGGAACAACGGGGGACCCGACCGCCGTTCCCGCTTACGAAGCGTTCCGGATGGCGACCCGGGCCGGAGCCGAGTCGATCTGGCTGGACGGCACCGGAGCGCTTGCGCCCGGCATGAAGGCCGACTTTATCGCGCTTGACATCGACCAGCCGCATTATCAGCCGGCTTCGAATTTCCTGTCGCATGTGGTCTACTCGGCTACCGCCGCGGATGTCCGGGACGTGTGGATCGACGGGCGGCCGGTCGTTCGAAACGGAGCGGTCCTGACCCTGGATGAAGAAAAAATCAAAGCGGAATTTGCCGCCAGCTATGAAGGGCTGATCGGGCGTTGAGCGGAAGAAGAACGCGCGCTTCGCGGAAGCGGACGAAGATCATTGTCGGCATTGTGCTGGGGCTCGCTGTGCTGCTGGTAATCGGATACCGGTTTTACATTAGCGTGCAGGCGGATATTTGGACCGAGGAAGATGCGGCTGCGGAGGTGGCCAGGCAGCAAAGCGAACTGGTTACCGTCAGTCAGGTGACGCCTTTTGTCGCCGACGCGCCGATGATGGTGGTGCAGGGAGCAAACGCCGAAGGCCGCAAAATGCTGGTCTGGGTGCTGGGCGGACAGGTGCATGCCGAATACGCCGATCAAGGAGTGACCAAAGCCGACATCAAGAAAAAGGTGCTGGAGCAAACCCCGGCCGCTTCGATCATGCGCATTGTACCCGGGGTCTATGAGAACGAATACGTTTGGCAGTCCTTTTACCGGCTGGAGGAAAGCGGGAAGGAAACCCTCTACTACGAATTTTACCGGTTCCGCGACGGAACGCTGCTGGACAAGTGGAAGCTCGGCGCAGACTGATAGACGGAACAAGAAACCCGAAACCAAATGGTTTCGGGTTTTTTATGTTTTTGCGCAAAGTTTCAACACTTGTGATATATTATGTGCTATACTGTCTTATATCAAATTTATATCAAAATTCATCAACTAGAAAGGCGGACGTCAATGAAGTTGAAAGGTATACCGGTTCTTGTCGCCCTGCTGACCTCCGGCGTGCTGTTGTTTGGCGGCTGGTTTATGTATCGCAGCTATGCGATGGAAAATCCGCTGGCCGAGCTTGTCCAGAAAAACCAGGGAGTGGAGCAGGTAGCATCCAAATTCACCAACGATACCGTCCAAATCGACCTGAAGCTGAGCGACGACGCCAGCATTCGGGACATATACCAGACCATCGTGAAGGATGGCGCATCCTTGATCGACGGCCGCAAAGTGCAATTGGACGTCGAAAGCAATTCGTCCCCGGAAATCGACGCCTGGTGGTCCAAAGCGCTGTTTGACGTGGCGCAGGCCATGGAAACCCGGCATTATTCGGACATCCCGAAGATTCTGGAGGAAAAAACAAAAACGGACAGCTCGCTCGATGCCGAAACGGAGATCGATGACGAGAATGTATATATCCGTCTGACTGACGGAACGCACAGCAAATCGATCATTTTGCCCCGGATTCCGGCGACGATGGGAGTGTGGCCCAATGAGTAAGTATTGGAAGGAGATCTTGATCGGAACCGCGGTTTCGCTTTTGATTTTCCTGGCCTTTATTGGCGTAAATATTGTTCCTTACGTAACCCTGCTCGCCTTCGGGGCGGCTTTCTTTCTGTTCGCCCGTCCCAAAGGAGGCGCCATCGCCGCCACCGTGGAGCGGAAAGCGAAGCCGAGAACGCCCTCCTACCTGACGTTTGAAGACATCGGCGGACAGGACCGGGCCAAAAACGAGCTGAAGGAAGCGCTGGACTTTCTGATCAAGCATGAGGAAATCAAAAAATTCGGTATCCGGCCCTTAAAGGGCATTTTGCTCGAAGGCCCTCCGGGAACCGGGAAAACCCTGCTCGCAAAAGCAGCCGCGCATTACACCAACTCGGTGTTCGTGGCGGCGTCCGGCAGTGAATTCGTGGAGATGTACGTCGGCGTCGGCGCGAGCCGCATCCGCGATCTGTTCAAGGATGCGCGGACCCGCGCCCAGAAGGAGAACAAGGACAGCGCAATCATTTTTATCGATGAAATCGACGTCATCGGCGGCAAACGGGACGGCGGGCAGCACCGCGAATATGACCAGACGCTGAACCAGCTCCTGACGGAAATGGACGGCATCCATACGGCGGAAACCCCGCGCATCCTGCTGATTGCAGCCACAAACCGCAAGGAAATGCTCGACAGCGCGCTTTTGCGCCCCGGCCGGTTCGACCGCCAGATTCAGGTCGATCTGCCCGACAAGAAGGGCCGCATGCATATTCTGAACATCCACGCCAAAAACAAACCGCTTGCCATGACGGTCGATCTGGAAAAGGTAGCGGAGGAATCGTTTAATTTTTCCGGTGCCCAGCTGGAAAGCATGATGAATGAAGCGGCGGTTTACGCCATGCGGGAAAACAGTGAAGTGATCGAACACCGCCATCTGTCGGCGGCGCTGGACAAGGTCATGATGGGGGAACGCTCCGACCGGGAAAGCTCCAAGGCGGAACGGGAACGCGTCGCGCTGCACGAATTGGGACATGCCATTATGGCCGAAGCGGTCAAGCCCGGCTCGGTTTCCCAGGTGGCGCTGAGCCCGCGTGGACAAGCGCTGGGATACGTCCGTCACAATCCGCAGGCCGACCAGTATCTGTACACCAAGCAAGAGCTGGAAGACCGGATGATGGTGGCGCTCGGCGGCGCAGTAGCCGAAGAAATGTTCTACGGCAACCGGAGCACCGGCTCGCGGAACGACTTTGAACAGGTGCTGAACCTGGTAAAGACGATGATGGACTCCGGACTGACTTCGCTCGGAATCATCGATCGTCAAATGGTTACCAAAGAAGAACTTATGAAGGAAAACAACCGGATCATCGAGCAGCTGACCGCTCGCACCCGGGAAATTCTCGAATTCAACCGTACCGTCTTCCACCAGTCTCTGGCGATTCTGCTCAAGGAAGAAGTGATGTCCGGGGCGGAATTCCGCAAGCTGCTCTCCATTATTAAACACAAAACGACGGCCTGAAACGGAAAATGCGATTTTTTTGCAAATTCCGCTCAAATCGTTTGAATTTTTTCGACGCATCCATAATAATGGAGGGTGCGTCTTTTCTTTTGCCTTTGAAGCGCCAAGGCATACGGGCGGGGTTCGGCGGCCCATTCCGGCTGTTTCGAATCTTTGTTTTTTTGTGAAGCCTTTGTGTCAAGAGATGAAAAACGGCGGAAAACATTGTATGATTTTCTTTGATGCGCTTCAAGCGGAGCAAAGGGTTCGGATTCGGAAAAAGACAAGATTATCGATAGAAACGGGTGATTCGATGAAATTTACGAAAATCGGCCTGATCGGAGTCGGCACTGTCGGACAAGGCATCGCCGAAATGCTGGCCAAAAATGGGCTCGACGTCTACATGCTGGAAACCTCGGAGGCAAAGCTCGACAATGCGCTGGCGGCGATCAACAACTCGCTGGACAAGCAGATCGAGAAATGGGGCATCACCAATACCGAGAAGAAGCTGATCGTCTCTCGGTTCCGCAAAGCGGCCTCGTATGAGGATTTCCAGTCCTGCCAGCTGGTTGTGGAAGCCACAACGGAAGACCTGGACGGCAAAAAGGACATTTTCCGCAAGCTGGACGCCACGCTTTCCCAAGACATAATTCTCACCAGCACGACCTCAACGCTGAGCCTGACGGAGCTTGCCGGCGTTTGCGCTCATCCCGAACGCGTCATCGGCCTCCACTTTCTGATCCCGATGACGGAGATCGACGTAGTGGAAGTGGTCCGCGGCATCCGGACTTCGGATGATACCTTCGCGTCCACTCGCAGCTTTCTGGAAGGCACGCTGCACAAGAAGGGCATTCAGGTGTATGAATCCCCGGGCCTCGTGACGACCCGGATTATTTGCATTCTGATCAACGAAGCGGTTGCGGTTCTCTCGGAAGGCGTCGCAACGGCGGAGGACATCGACGCCGCGATGCGCGACGGCTACGACCTCAAATACGGCCCGCTGGAGATGGCGGACCGCTTTGGCCTCGATTCCGTTTACGCCGCCCTCAGCAAGATGTTCCGTGAATACGGAGAGCTGAAATACCGCCCGAACTACCTGCTCAAGAAGATGGTCCGCGCCGGACAGCTCGGCCTCAAGACGGGCGAAGGCTTCTTCAGCTACGATAAGGATGGTGCGAAATTATGAAAGTTCTCGTCGTCAATACCGGCAGCTCATCCCTGAAATACCAGCTGTATGACATGACCGACGAAAGTGTCCTGGCCAAAGGCCTGGTCGAACGGATCGGAATGGATTCCTCCATTCTGACGCACAAGCCGACCGGCAAGGAAGCCGTTACGGAGGTCAGCGAAATTCTGGAGCACAACACGGCCATCCGCAAGGTTCTGGAAAAGCTTGTCCACGAAGAGCAGGGCGTATTGAAATCGGTCGACGAGATCGAAGCGGTCGGCCACCGCGTCGTGCACGGCGGGGAGTTTTTTAAAGAATCCAGCATTGTCGATGGAGATTCGAAGGAAAAAATCCGCAAGCTGATCGACCTGGCCCCGCTGCACAACCCGGCGGCGATCATGGGGATCAACGCAACGGAAGCCAATATGCCGGGCGTGGCCCAGGTGGTTGTGTTCGATACATCTTTCCACCAGACAATGCCGGAGAAAGCTTACCTGTACCCGATTCCACGGGTGCTGTACAACAAATACAAAGTGCGCCGCTACGGGGCCCACGGCACGTCGCATGATTTCGTCAGCAAAGCCGCGGCCGAGTTTCTCGGACGCGATGTGAACGAATTGAAGATCATTACCTGCCACATCGGCAACGGAGCGAGCCTGACTGCCGTCAAGAACGGGGTTTCCGTCGATACCTCGATGGGGATGACGCCTCTGGAAGGACTCATGATGGGAACGCGGAGCGGAGACATCGATCCGGCTGTCGTTCCGTATGTCATGAACAAGGAAGACCTTACGGTCAGCGAAGTCAACTCGATGCTGAACAAGCACAGCGGCCTGCTCGCCATCTCCGGCATCAGCAGCGACATGCGCGAAATTACGGACGGCATGGCAAACGGCGACGCAAACGCGACGCTGGCGTTTGAAATGTACGAATACCGCCTGCGCAAGTACATCGGCTCTTATGCCGCTGCCATGAACGGGGTCGACGTCATCGTGTTTACAGCCGGCGTCGGAGAGAACTCCGTCGTGGTCCGGGAGAAGGTTTGCGAAAATCTGACGTATCTGGGCGTGGAGCTGGATCCGCAACTGAACGCGGTCCGTTCCGGCGATCCCCGCCGCATTTCAAGCGCGAACTCCAAGGTGGAAGTGCTCGTCATTCCGACGAACGAAGAATTGATGATCGCGCGCGACACCTACCGCCTCGTCGGCAACCGGTAAGCGAAGCGGCGCGTTGCTTGAACAGGAGCCGACCGGCAAGCAGCCGGCCGGCTTTTCTTGCGTCTTTTTTTGAACAGTGGTTAGTAATCCAGCCGGATTCGTTGTACAATTGTAAAGTTGAAACATTTGGCCAAGGAGGGTCATCACCCTATGAAAAGCACGATCAGCGAAGTCCGTCATCACGTCGGCGAAGAAGTCACCATCGGCTGCTGGGTCCACAACAAGCGGTCCAGCGGGAAAATCCAGTTTCTTCAGCTTCGGGACGGGACGGGCTATATTCAAGGCGTCGCGGTAAAAAGCGAAGTTAGCGAAGAGACCTGGGAGGCCGCCCGCCAGCTGACCCAGGAAAGCTCGCTTTATGTCACCGGCACGGTACGGGAAGACGCCCGCAGCCAAAGCGGCTTTGAACTGACCGTTACCGGTATCGAGGTTATCCAGATTGCCGTTGATTATCCGATCACGCCGAAAGAACACGGTGTCGACTATTTGATGGATCACCGTCACCTTTGGCTGCGCAGCCCCCGGCAGCGTGCCGTGCTGATTATTCGCGCGGAGATCACCCGCGCCGTTCAGCAGTTTTTCGATGAACGCGGGTTTCATCTGGTCGATCCCCCGGTGCTTACTCCTTCTTCTTGCGAAGGAACGACCGAACTGTTCCATACGAAATATTTCGAGGAAGACGCCTTCCTGACCCAAAGCGGTCAGCTTTATATGGAAGCGGCCGCCATGGCGCTCGGCAAGGTTTATTCCTTTGGCCCCGCCTTCCGTGCGGAAAAATCGAAAACACGCCGGCACCTGATCGAGTTCTGGATGATCGAGCCGGAAATGGCGTTTACCGACCTGCAGGAAAGCCTGCAAGTCCAGGAGCAGTTTGTTTCGCACGTCGTTCAATCGGTGCTGAAAAACTGCCGCAAGGAGCTGGAAACGCTCGAGCGCGACATCGCCAAGCTGGAAGCGATCCAGGCGCCGTTCCCGAGAATCACTTACGACGATGCGATCACCTATTTGAACGAGAACGGGTTTGAAATTCCGTGGGGAGAAGATTTCGGCGCTCCGCACGAGACGGCGATTGCCCAGCGGTACGACAAACCGGTTTTCATTACGCATTATCCGACCGGAATCAAAGCGTTTTATATGAAGCCGGACCCGAACCGACCAGAGGTTGTGCTGTGCGCGGATATGATCGCGCCGGAAGGCTACGGCGAAATCATCGGCGGCAGCCAGCGGATCGACGATCCCGAGCTGATGGCCGAACGCTTCAAAGAACATGAGCTGTCCGAGGAAGCTTACCAATGGTACATGGACTTGCGCAAATACGGCACGGTGCCTCACTCCGGCTTCGGCTTGGGGCTGGAACGCACGGTCGCCTGGATTTGCGGCCTGGATCACGTACGCGAAACGATTCCGTTCCCGCGTCTTCTGTACCGTCTCTATCCTTAACAGTCGAATCGGGGCGTAGGCAATGAGAGCGAAAAAATCAGTGGTGCAGGGTGCGGAAGCGGGCATGCTGGCCGCATTGCGTTCGGGCGGAACGGGCATTCCTCCGCTTTTTCTGGGCTCCTACCGCAAGCTGAACATTACCGATACGGAAGCAATGCTGATCGTGCATCTGATTGCTTTCCGGGATAATGAACGGGTTGACTTTCCGACGCCCGAACAGATCGGGGAACGGATGTCGGCCGAACCCGACGAAGTGATCGAAGCGCTGGAGCGGCTGTTGAAGGAAGGGCTGCTGGGCATCGAGGAAGGCACGGACCCTGTCACCAACGTGCGGTATGAACGGTACGACCTGGATCCGCTGCGGGTCCGGCTGGCGGCTCTTTGGGCGGAGGAATACAGCACTGCTTTAACCGAAGCCAGCCGCAAGCCCGAAAAAGAAAAAAACCTTTTCGCCATTTTTGAAAAGGAGTTCGCGCGGCCGATTACCCCGATGGAATTCGAAACCATTTCCAGCTGGCTGGACCAGGACGGCTACAAGGAAGAGCTGATATTGGCGGCTTTGAAGGAAGCCGTTTTTGCCGGAAAGGTTCACTTCCGCTACATCGACCGCATCCTGCTGGAATGGCAGCGGAACCGCATCCAGACGGTGGAGCAGGCCAAGGAGCACGGCCAGCGGTTTCGCGGAAGAGGGTAAACAAAGCAAGAAGCGTTTTCCGCCTGCGCATGGCAGCACATTGAACAGGCAAACGAGAAAGAGCCGGCCCGACAAGGAGAAGTTCCTTGCCGGGACCGGCTCTTTCTTCTGTTCGCAATCATCAGCTGCCGCTTTGCTTCCGAGTGAAGCGCGGCAGGCTTTCAGTCTTTAACACGCTGGAAAGGGGGCTCAGCTTTGCGGCATGTACTCCCGGGCGGCTTCACCGATGGCGTCCCCGATTTCCCGCGATCGTTCCGCACAGCGCAGCACCGCCTGCTGCACAGCTTCGTCCACGCGAAAATCCGCGAGCTTTTCCAAGGCGGCTTGGGTCGTTCCGTTCGGAGACGTCACCTTCCTTCGCAGCTCGGCGGGCGCTTCACCCGTTTGGCTTACCATCGAAGCCGCCCCGAGCACGGTGCTGACCGCGAGCGCATGAGCCTGTTCCCGGCTGAGGCCGGCTTTTACTCCGCCTTCGATCAGGGCCTCCATGATGTAGTAAATGTAGGCGGGCCCACTGCCGGAAATGCCCGTCAGCGCATGCATTTGCTCCTCTTCGATCAGGACCGTGCTTCCAACGGCGCCGAACATAGCCAGCGCGAGCTGGCGGAAGGCTTCCGGCATGCCCGGGCTGAAGCTGATGCCCGTCATGCCGAGTCCGATGCTGGACGACGTGTTCGGCATGGTGCGGGCCACGGGAATGCGCTCCCCACCGATCAGGCTTTGCAGCACCGGTATGGAAAGGCCGGCGATGACGGACACGATCAGCTGGTTCTCGTGAAAGATGCCGCGATACGCCGAGACGGCTTTGGCCGAATCGACCGGTTTCATCGCCAAAACGACAATATCGCTTTCCTTGACGCGGGCGTTAACGAGCTCCGGGTCCTGCAAGCCTTTGATGCCGTAACGGGTCGAAAGCGCGTCCAGCTTCTCGCGGTTGGAGCGGTTGACGGCGGTCATCCTTGCGGGGTCGGCCACGCCGTTTTCCGTCAAGCCGCGGATTATCGCCTCCGCCATCGAGCCTGCGCCGAGAAACACAATGTTTTTATCGGACAAGGGACTGGTCATTTGCTTTCGCTCCTTATTCGCGGATCTGGCCGTTTCCGTAAACGCAGAATTTGCTTGTGGTCAGCGCCGGCAGGCCCATGGGGCCGCGGCTGTGCAGCTTTTGCGTGCTGATGCCGATTTCCGCCCCGAGCCCGAACTCGAATCCGTCGGTAAACCGGGTGGAGGCATTCTGATAAACGGCCGCCGCATCGACCTCCAGCATGAATTTCCGGGCATGATCGGCGTTTTCCGTGACGATGCACTCCGAATGCTTGGTGCCGTATTTGTTAATGTGGGCGATGGCTTCATCCAGTCCGCCCACAATGCGGATGTTGAGGATGTAATCGTTGTATTCGGTCGCGTAATCCTGCTCGGTGGCCTGCTTCACCGGTCCCAGGTCGCCGATCAGATCGGAGGTTTCCAGACAGGTCCGCAGCTCGACGGAGGAGGCGATGAACTTCTCGGCAATGTGGCGCAGATGGGTTTGGGCAAACTCCCGGTGTACCAGCAGGGTCTCCATCGAGTTGCAGACCGAAGGCCGCTGTACTTTCGCGTTAAAGGCGATCTCCAGCGCTTTTTTCGGATCGGCTCCGTCGTCGATATAGGTGTGGCAGACGCCCGCGCCCGTCTCGATAACGGGAACCGTGGCGTTGTCGACGACGTTGCGGATCAGCGAATGCCCGCCGCGCGGAATCAGCACGTCCAGCCATTCGTTCAGCCGGAGCATTTCGTCCACGGAGGAACGGTCCGCGCTTTCCACAAGCTGCAAGGCCTCTGCGGGCAAAGCCGATTTGGCCAATCCCGCGTGGAGCACCTCGACGATCTTCCGGTTCGATTCCAGGGCGTCCTTGCCGCCCCGCAGCAGGACGGCATTGCCCGCCTTCAGGCACAAAGCCGCCGCATCCACCGTCACGTTCGGCCGCGCTTCGTAAATGATGCCGATGAGACCGAGGGGCACGCGGATTTTACGGATCAAAAGCCCGTTCGGCCGCTCGTATTCCTCCAACATATCTCCGATCGGGTCCGGGAGGTCGATTACCTGCCGCAGGCCCTCCGCGATGCCTTCGATCCGTTTCGGGTTCAGCGTCAGACGGTCCAGCAGGGAGGTGGAGAGGCCGTTTGCCGCTCCCCGTTCGATGTCCAGGCGATTGGCGGCGATGAGCTCCTCCTGCCGGTTCAGCAGTTCTTCCGCCATCAGCCCGAGGGCTTCGTTCTTCTGCTCCGTGGTCAACTGGTTGAGCACGGACGTCGTTTTCTTGGCCGCTTCGGCCTTCTGTCTCACTTCGCTCATTTGCGTCTCCTCCTCACGAAAAGATTAACCGACCGTGATCCATTCGTCGCGGTGAATGACTTCCATGCGCTGCACTTCGACGCGTTTGACGGCTTCTTCGGTGGACAACCCCGCCACTGCGTGAAGCTGCCAGGCCGCGTAGTTGACGACGCCCCGGCCGATGGTTTGCCGGTCCAGGTTCTGCACTTCGACAACATCGCCCGGGCTGAAATCGCCCGAAACTTCGGTCACTCCGGCAGGCAGAAGGCTTTTGCCCCCGGTAAGCAGGGCTTCCTCCGCGCCGTGGTCCACCAAGATATACCCTTGCGGCAGGGAATGGAATCCGACCCACTGCTTTTTGGTGGAAAGTGTCTGGGAGGTGGTGTCAAAATACGTCCCTTTGCCGCCGCCGTCAGCAGCCAGGCGCAAATCGCCGGGTTCCGCCACACGGCCCACAAACACGGGAACGCCTCCGCGGGTCGCGATGCGCGCCGCTTCGATTTTGGAGCGCATGCCTCCCGTCCCGACGGACGACCCGGAGCCGCCGGCCATCTGCAGCAGCGAGCCGGAGATCTGCCCGACTCTTTCGATTTTGGTCGCATCGGGGTCTTTCCGGGGATCAGCCGTATACAACCCGTCCATATCCGTCAAAATGGCAAGCTGGTGCGCTTTGACCAGATTGGCGACGAGAGCGGAAAGCATGTCGTTGTCTCCGAATTTCAGCTCGTTGACGGACACGGTATCATTCTCGTTAAAAACCGGAACGACCCCGTGCCGGAGAAGCTCTTCAATGGTCATCTGAGCATTATGGATGCGCAAGCGGTTGGAAAAGTCCGAGCGGGTCAGCAGAATCTGAGCCACTGTGATCCCGTCCCGGGCAAAGGCTTCCTGGTACGCCTGCATCAAAAGCGCCTGGCCTACGGCTGCGGAAGCTTGCTTCTCGTGCAGGTGCCGGGGCCGCTTGCGGAACCCGATCAGCGGAAACCCGGCCGCCACGGCGCCGGAGGTGACAAGCAGCGGCTGATGTCCGGCCTTGTGGAGCGCCGCGAGCTCCGCCGCAAAAAAATCGATTTTGCCGCGGTTCAACCCGCCTTCATCCGAGGTTAACGAGCTGCTTCCAATTTTGATTACGTAACGGTTCATAAAATCCCTTCTCGACGTCGATATAAGAGTTCCGGAGCCGGGTTCTCGCAGGAAACAAAAAGGACCTTCGCCCGATCCGACGAAAGTCCACCCGTTGCACCACTCGGAAGAGCGGAACTTCCGGTCTTTACGTTAGGTTTCTCTTAACAATAGCACGAATGGAAACGGCTTGTAAAGAAGCGCGGGCCGTCCGGCAAGCTCCTGCGCCCGCCTCTATATATAAGGAGGGACATCCCTTTGTCGAAGGCTTGAAAACCATGTCGGAAAAAGCATTGACAACCCAAAGGAGGGAATCTATACTTTAATCCATTAAATTGATCAGAATATAAGGTTTTTACAGAATGAGGGAGTGGGTTGGCAGTGCCGGAATTGAGCAGCAGGCTGGACGGCTTTACCGAATCGATTATCCGCAAAATGACGCGTGTGGCCAAGCAGTACGACGCCATCAATCTTTCCCAGGGCTTCCCGGATTTCGACCCGCCGGTTGAATTGACGGAAGCGCTCAAGGAGGCGGCCGAAAACGGGCCGCATCAATACGAAATCACCTGGGGGTCCGAGCTGTTTCGGGAAAAGCTCGCGGCCAAGCAGAGCCGGCTGATGGGGCTTCCGATTGATCCCGCGACGAACATCGTGGTGACCTGCGGCAGCACGGAAGCGATGATGGCGGCGATGATGACCGTGTGCAACCCGGGGGAAAAGGTTATCGTATTCTCGCCGTTTTATGAAAACTATACGGCGGACGCCATTCTCACCGGCGTAACGCCGATTTATGTGCCGCTTGCCCCGCCCGATTTTCAATTCGACCGCAAGGCGCTGCGGGAAGCTTTCGAGCAGGGCGTCAAGGCGATTATTCTGTGCAACCCGTCGAATCCGACCGGGAAGGTGTTCACCAAGGAAGAGTTGGAGGACATTGCCGCGCTCGCCGTCGAGTTCGACACGTTTGTGATCACCGACGAGGTGTATGAGCATTTGGTGTACGAGCCTTATAAACACCACTATATCGCCTCTCTGCCGGGCATGTTCGAGCGCACGCTGTCCTGCAGCTCGCTCTCCAAAACGTATTCGATCACCGGCTGGAGACTCGGTTACATCATCGGACCGGCCCAGGTCATCGACACCTGCCGGAAGGTGCACGATTTTCTCACCGTCGGCGCGGCGGCTCCGCTGCAAAAGGCGGCGGTCAAAGGCCTCGAATTCGGAGACGACTATTACGAGGAATTGACCGCGATGTACGAGCGCAAGCGCACGCTGTTCCTCGAAGGCCTCGACCGGATCGGACTGACGTATTACAAGCCGCAGGGTGCTTATTACGTCCTTGTGGACATCAGCGAGTTCGGCGAGCCGGACGACTATAAGTTCTGCGAATGGCTGGCCCGCGAGATCGGGGTTGCCGCCGTGCCGGGCTCCAGCTTTTTCCGTGAAGACGTCCGCCAGTACATCCGCTTCCATTTTGCCAAAAAAGAAGAAACGCTGCGTGAAGCGCTGCGCCGCCTTGAAAAGCTTACGGCCTACCGCAAACAATCCGCAGCCAACAATTAAACCGAAGACAGGGGAACTTGCCATGAAAAAGACCAAAAAACGTTTTGCCATGACGCTTGCCATTTCGATGCTGACGCTCGCGCTTTCCGCTTGCGGAGGCGGCAAAGAAGAGACGGGCGGAGCCGCCGCGACGGCCGGCGCCGACAAAAACATCAAAATCGGCATTTCGCCGGGACCTTACGGCGACATGATCGAAAAAGCCATCGCGCCTTACATGGAGAAGCAGGGCTACCAAATCGAGGTCGTTCAATTTACCGACTATGTGCAGCCCGACCAGGCGCTCGGAAGCGGCGAAATTGACGCCAATCTGATGCAGCACACGGTTTATTTGGAGAAATTCGCCGCCGACAACAACCTGGACATCGGCAAAGTGATCGCTGTCCCGACCGCGGGCATGGGCGTTTTCTCGAATTCGGTAAAGAGCCTGGAGGAAATCCCGGACGGCGCCAAGGTGGCCATCGCCATCGACGCCTCCAACCTGGCCCGTTCGCTGCGTCTGCTGAAAGCCCTGAATGTAATTGATTTCAAGGCGGACATCGACGAAACGAAAGCGACCGTTCACGATATTTCCGAAAATCCGCACAACCTCGAATTCGTTACGATGGACGCGGCGCAAATTTCCCGCAGCCTGGACAGCGTGGACATCGGCCTGATTCCCGGCAACTTTGCGATCGCCGCCAAGCTGGACTTCGCGGACGCGCTGGCTGTCGAGAAGCTGGCGGAGAACTACAAGAACGTCGTTGCCGTCCGGACGCCGGACATAGAAGGCCAGCTCGGCAAAGACCTGAAGGCCGCTGTGGAATCGGAGGAATTCCACCAAGCCATTGAAAACCCCGACGATATTTTCAAAGACTTCGACAAACCGGAATGGTACGTAACCAAATACGGCAACTGATCGGACAAGCCGTTAGGCCGGAGAAGGAGAGCGCAAAGTGATTGTTTTAGACAACATCGAGGTGGCCTTTAAGCAAAAAGGCAAAAAGCTGGTCGCCGTCCGGAACGCATCCCTGGAAGTGAAGCAGGGCGAAATTTTCGGCATCGTGGGACCGAGCGGCGCAGGCAAAAGCACGCTTGTCCGCGTGATCAATCTGCTCCAGCCGCCGACATCGGGCCGCGTCTTTATCAAGGACCGGGAAATCACAGCCTTCAAGGGCGGTGCGCTGCGGCAGGTGCGGCTCAAAATCGGGATGATTTTTCAGCACTTCAACCTGATCAGCGGAGCGACCGTGTTCGAGAACATCGCGTTTGCCCTGAAGGCAAACCGCTACCCGGCATCACGTATCCGCCAGCGGGTCATGGAGCTTCTGGGGCAGGTTAATCTGTCGGACAAGGCGAACGTCTATCCCGCCAATCTGAGCGGGGGCCAAAAGCAGCGGGTCGCCATCGCCAGGGCGCTTGCCAACGATCCGGAAATCCTGCTCTGCGACGAAGCCACCTCGGCGCTCGATCTCGACAACACCGAAGAAATCATCAAAATTTTGCGGCGCATCAACCGTGAGTCGCGAATTACCATCGTGTTCATCACGCACGAGATGGACGTGGCCCGCAAGCTGTTTGACCGGATCGCGGTCATGAGCGAGGGGCGGATCGTCGAGGTAAACGACACGTACTCCATTTTTACGGAGCCTCGCCAGGCAATGACGCAAGCGCTGGTTTCCAAGGTTCTGAACGTCGAAGTGCCGGATCATCTGGAGCCGGACCCGGACGGCGAGCTGTTCCGGATTACGTACACGGGCGAACGGGCCTACGATCCGGTGATCAGCCAGGTTTCCAAGCAGTTTGACGTCTATGTGGACATCCTGCACGGCAAAATCGAGTATATTCACGGCAAACCCCTCGGCATCCTGCTGGTGAAGCTTACGGGCGGAAGGGAAGAACGGGAGAAGGCGCGCATTTTCATGGAGGAGCAGGTCTACAAAATCGAGCCGATCTCCTTTACCGGCAAAGGAGGGGACTCCGCGTGAACGAAACCATGGATATTTTGCAAAAGGAGCTCATGAAGGCCGTTAACGAAACGGTCAGCATGGTGGCGATCTCGATGGCGGCTTCGCTGACGATCGGTCTGGTCCTCGGGCTGGCGCTTTATCTAACGGCGAATCCGCTGTTCTTTCCGAAGCCGGTTCTGAACTCGCTGGCGGGCGTTATCGTCAATATTGTGCGCTCGGTGCCTTTTGTCATTCTTTTGGTGCTGCTGATTCCGTTTACCAAATTGGTGGTGGGCAGCAGCATCGGGCCGATCGCGGCTTCGGTGCCGCTTGCCGTCGCTTCCATCGCCTTTTTCGCCCGGCTGGTGGAGGGTGCATTCAGCGAGGTGGACAAAGGTGTTCTGGAGGCGGCGATCGCCACCGGCGCCGGTTTCTGGCTGATCATGCGCAAGGTGCTGCTGGTGGAGGCGCTCCCCGGCTTGATCCGCGCCACGACGGTTACACTTGTCAGCCTCATCGGCTATTCCGCCATGGCGGGCATGGTGGGCGGCGGCGGGATCGGGAACCTGGCGATTCAGTACGGTTATTACCGGTATGAAACCGGCGTCATGATTGCGACCGTGCTCCTGCTGATCGTCATCGTCCAGGTCGCCCAGCTGATCGGGGATTTGCTGGCGCGCGCGTTTACACGAAAATAGAGGTGGATGGGTTTGAAGGAACTGTATGAACTGGTGGGGCGTCCCGAGCAGGTCGTGACGGAAAACATCGCGTACGCCTATGTGTCGGATACGCTCGGGCGTTTGCGCGGCGTTTGCGACGCGCTTGTGTTTCCGGAAACGACAGAGGAGGTCAGCCGCGTCCTCAAGTACGCCTACGAGCGCTCCATCCCGGTGACGCCCCGTGGAGCCGGAACCAATCTCGTAGGCTCGACGGTACCGGAGCATGGGGGGATCGTGCTTGATCTGTCGCAGATGAACCGCATTCTGGAGCTGGACGAGGAAACCCTTACCGTTACGGCGGAGCCTGGTGTGCTTTTGGCCGATCTGCAGCGCTTTGTGGAGGAACGCGGGCTTTTCTACCCTCCCGATCCGGGCGAAAAGCAATCTTCGATCGGCGGCAACATCAGCACGAACGCCGGCGGAATGCGGGCGGTCAAATACGGCGTGACCCGCGATTACGTACGCGGTCTGACGGCGGTGCTTCCGAACGGAGAAATCATCCGGACGGGCGGCAAGACGGTGAAGGACAGCTCGGGACTCTCGCTCAAGCATCTGCTGATCGGCTCCGAAGGGACGCTTGGCGTGATTACCGAATGCGTCTTGAAGCTGATTCCGAAGCCGTCCTGCTCGCTGGGAGCCTTGGTGCCGTTCGACAGCCTGAAAACCGGCATTCAGGCCGTAATCCGTCTGATCCACGAGAACGTGAATCCGACGGCGATCGAATTTATGGAGCGCAATGTAGTGGAGCTTGGGGAACGGTTTACCGGCTTCCGCTTTCCGCATCCCGAAGCGGCGGCGTATATTTTGCTTTCTTTTGACGGGAACAGCGAATCCGAAGTGGCGTACAATATGGAAAAAGCGGGACAGGCGGCGCTTGAAGCAGGGGCTCTTTCGTTTTTGCCGCTTCGCGACAAACGGCAGCTGGATGAAATCTGGAAGGTTCGCGGCGCGCTGGTGAAGGCTGTTGAAGCGGTGTCCGAGCAGGAGCCGGTGGACATCGTCGTGCCGATCAACCGGACGGCCGAATTTATCGCCTTTGCGAACGAAGTGGAACGCGAAAGCGGCGTGCGCCTGATCAGCTTCGGCCATGCCGGCGACGGGAACGTCCATCTGTGCGTCGTTCGGGGAGAAAGGGACTTGGCGGCCTGGGAAAGCGATTTGAAGGCTGTCATGACGCGTATCTACGACAAAAGCCGGGAGCTGGGCGGACTGCCATCCGGGGAGCATGGCATCGGAATCGGAAAGAAGGCTTATTTCCGCAATGTCACGCCGCCGGCCAACGTGGACGCCATGAGGAAGATCAAAGCGGCGCTGGATGACCGCTACATTCTGAACCCCGGCAAAATCTTTGACCGCTCTTGAATGTAACTTGAGTGAAGAAAAGCTGTGGTGTCTTGAGACAAACCGTGCGCGTCGGCGCACGGTTTGTTTTTATGTTCTACTGTTATGGGCGCGGGCGAATTTTAAAAACGAGGTTGAATAAGAAGCGGATCGAGGGGAGAACCTACAGAAAACATTTCCGGTTTTGTTTTTGTTAAAAAGGGTTGACTTAGGCGGGCGGCAAGTTGTATTATATAAAAGTTGCTTCGCCGGACAGTCACTTCAAAAACGCAATCGCGAAAAAGTTGTTGACTTGAGACGAGCAACGTGATACACTATAATTCCTGTCGCCGAGAGGCGCGGGGCAAGCAAGAAACCAACATGGTCCTTTGAAAACTGAACAACGAGTGAACAAGCAACAAAATAACACGCAAGTGTTTAAGCAATGAGCAAAGCATCAACTTTTCGGAATTTTGCTTCGGCAAGATTCTTTCATGGAGAGTTTGATCCTGGCTCAGGACGAACGCTGGCGGCGTGCCTAATACATGCAAGTCGAGCGGAGTTTATCGGAGTCTTCGGACGAAGATGAGCTTAGCGGCGGACGGGTGAGTAACACGTAGGCAACCTGCCCTCAA